>CAZXTW010000550.1:0-4422 GCA_964643525.1 uncultured Roseivirgaceae bacterium | reverse complement strand
GGCGTGCTTACCGGTAAAGGTGTTAAATGGGGCGGCAGCCTTATCAGGCCCGAAACGGTAATTAACCGATACATTGACGAAAACTGGACACCGGCCCTGCAAACACCGCCTTTTCCTGAATATACCAGCGGCCACAGTGTAGTATCGGGCTCGGCAGGCATTGTATTGACTAACCTGTTTGGTGATGACTTTGCCTTTAATGACACCACAGAGGTAGAGTATGGCCTGCCTTCACGGCAGTTTACCTCATTCAACAAAGCGGCCGATGAGGCCGCCATAAGCCGCCTTTACGGGGGTATTCACTACATGCCAGCCATTACCAATGGCGTAACACAGGGCCGTAGCCTGGGTAGGCATATTATAAGCCGCATTAATACCCGAAAAACAGCGGCTGAGCTACAAAAGCAACCAGAAAACAATAAGACCAGCACCTTGAGTGAAACAAAATAAAACAATGAAATTCCACATCAAATCAATTAATGGCCTGGCAGGCCTTTTACTACTGGCCCTGCTCCCCCTGATATCGGGCTGCCTCTCTGACGATAACCCGCAGGACCAATCGCCAGACTTTATTTCTGACTTTACCTTTCTTGACAATGCTGGCGGCTGGGTACAGGGCTATACTGATTACCCGCTTGACTCGGGCGCTTCGCTTGACTTTACCTTTAACCGCCAGCAAATGCCAAACGATACCAGTGAGTATGGGCTGCGCATTTCGGGTAGAGACAACAACAGAGACCTGTTTATGTACATGTGGCGTGAAATAGGGCCTCTGGAGGCCAATACCACCTACGACCTGGTGATTACTGTTGACTTTATTGGAGAGAACCTGGAGACTGACACTGAGCAGGACGACAGCCCCGGCAATGTAGTTTACCTGAAGGCTGGTGCCGTTAACTTCCTGCCCAGCGAATCAATCTCTGCTGATGATACCGAGCTGGGTTACATAGGCATTGTACCCAACTTTGACAAAGGTAATGACGCCAACAGTGGTACTGATATGCTGGCATTCGGTACTTTAACACTGCCCAATGCTGGCCAGGTAAATGATCCTGTTGTGTCTGTATTTAACTCAGTACCCTTCAGAATTACCACCAACAGCCAGGGCAACTTGTACTTACTGGTAGGTACTGACTCGCAGTCTGACCTGCACCATGCCATTATCTATGACCGCATATTTGTATCTTATACCAAAGTGACTATCTAAGCCAAGTACTGCTTACACCAAATACAGCCAAAACGTTGAAAAAATCCTTACTAACTATACTACATCTTCACTTTAACCCATGGAACTATGGAGCAAATTCAACTTGAATGGGTAGACCTGGCCATCATGATCGTGTACCTTGTGGGCATGGTCTGGTATGGCCTGCGGCATGCCAAACAAAGCAGTTCAGAAGATTACTTTCTGGCTGGCAGAGACATGACATGGCCTATTGTGGGCATCTCATTGTTTGCAGCCAACATTTCAAGCAGCACCCTTATTGGCCTCACCTCTGACGCCTACAAAACCAACCTGGCCGTATACAATTACGAGTGGATGGCAGCTGTGGTGCTCATCTTCTTCGCTATTTTTTTCTTGCCCTTTTACCTCAAGTCACGGGTATATACCATGCCTGAGTTTCTTGAGCGGCGTTACGATACCCGCTCGCGTTATTACTTTTCATTTGTGACGCTTATTGGCAACGTATTGGTCGATACTGCCGCTGGCCTGTATGCAGGCATATTGATTCTAAAAATCATGATGCCAGGCCTGCCAAGCTATGTGATTGTAATCATACTTGCGGCAGCGGCAGCGGCCTACACCATTCCGGGTGGGTTAAGCTCGGTAGTGCATACTGAAGTAATACAGGCCATACTACTTATTATTGGCTCTATACTCATTACCTACTTTGCTTTTAATGAAGTTGGCGGTTGGGGCGGCATGATGGAGGGCCTGGAAGCCCTGCGCCAGGCTGACCCAACTAAAGTACCCAAGGAACCGTCCGATGTGTTTAGCATAGTCAGGCCTGCTGATGATGACTATATGGCCTGGCCTGCGCTGGTAACAACTGTGCCTTTATTGGGCTTTTACTTCTGGGCCACCAACCAGTTTATGGTGCAGCGTGCCCTAAGTGCCAAAAGCCTGAACCACGGCCGCTGGGGTGCCCTGTTTGCTGGTGCATTAAAGCTGCCTGTAATCTTTATCATGGTGGTGCCCGGCGTGGCAGCTCTGGTTATGTTTCACGACCTTGACATCAGCAGCCTTAACTACTATACTGAAATAGATGGCGTGCAAACACCCTGTACCAACCTGAGCGAGTGCCCCAACCTGACCTACCCCATACTGTTGTTTAAACTGTTGCCAACCGGCATCATGGGGCTGGTGCTGGCCAGCCTGCTGGCAGCCATGTCGTCAAGTATATCGGCCACACTCAACTCGGCCTCTACCCTGATTACCATGGATTTTGTGAGTAAAATCAACCCAAACCTGTCAAGCAAGCAACTGGTACGTTCTGGTAAAATAGCCACACTGGTGCTGGTTGTGCTGGCGGCGGCATGGGCCCCTCAAATTGAAAAGTTCGGCTCTTTATTTGAATACCTGCAGTTGGTGATTACCTACACGTCGCCCCCAGTAGTGTCAGTATTTTTAACAGGGCTGTTCATTAAGCGCGTAAACAGTTCTGGGGCCATAGTAAGCCTGGTATTGGGCTTTTTGATAGGTTTGTTCATGATGATGTCGGCTGTTTTTGATTTACTACCTGCCTTTAACGAAATACACTTCCTGTACAAAGGGCTGGCCTTATTTATTGTTTGCCTGGTGGTGCACCTGCTGGTAAGCTTTGTTACCCGCCCGCAGCCCGATGAGCAAATCAAAGACTACATCTGGACACCAAAAATATTTAAGCAGGAAACTGAAGAACTGAAAGGCTTGCCCTGGTACCAGAACTTCCGTATACTGGGCATTATTTTATTAATACTCACAGCCATAATTGTTGGCTGGTTCTGGTAATTATGATAGAAAACCTGCAAGTACGCTACAATGAAGCCCTTGACCGCCTCATGGCAGGTGTGGGCAGTGGCGGGCAATTGGTAACAGGCAGCCATGATGGCACGCCATGTACTGAAGCCCATGCCAGCATCGTGGCTGGCCTTGCAGGGTTGCTAACCAGAAAGGCCGCTCTGGTGCTGGCCATGCGCAACACCCTGTTGAACATGGCCAGCCACCAGACACCGGCAGGCCACCTGCCTGCCAAAGTGTTGCTGCCACCACAGGGCAAAGAAGAGCCACACTACGGCAGGTACGACAGCCTGTCGTGGTTTATTATTGGTGCCTGTAACTACTACCAGTTAACCAATGACATAGCCCTGTTTGATGAGCTGCGTCCTGCCATTGATAAAGCATTACAAACCCTTGATGCGGCAGACCACCAGCAAAAAGAGCTGCTATACATACCACAGGGGGCCAACTGGGCGCACACCTACCCACTGCCGGGTTATACCCTGTATGACCAGGCCCTGCGCCTGTGGGCCCTGCGTGCTTATAATGGCATAACCGAAAGCAAACAGCTGCGCCTGCAAATTGAATACCTTGATGAGCTGCTGCGGGTAAACTTCTGGCCTGGGCAAGAACATGTTGAAAGTAAGCTGGTGTATGAACCTGCCGCCTACAGGCAATACATTGACAAAGCGCAGGCCACCCATTATTGGCTGCCAGCCTTTGGCCCTGATGGGTACGCCACCCGGTTTGATGCCCTGGGCAATGCCCTTTGCCTGCTCACAAAAGTGGGTGCTTACCTGCATACCAGGCAAGTACTGGCCTTTACTGAGCAACTTAGGCAGGCACAGCCCACACAGTTGGTGCCGCAATTCTGGCCGCCCATCAATAAGTATGAACATGGCTGGGAGGCCCTGCAACTACATGAAGTACAACCCGGCCAGGCTGCCCCGGCCAATGGCTACAATGGTGGTTCATGGCCCTGGGTAAACGCCTTGATGGGCATTGCCATGCAACAACAGGGCAACACCCAACATGCTACTGAAGTACTGGTGGCCATACACAGGGCCAACAGCCAGGGTTACCCTGATTACCTTCATACCCAGAACGAAACACCCGGTGGCCAGGGTACTGGTACCCTTAGTGCAGCTGCGGCTGTTTTATTGCAGCACCAGTTAAATGGTGAGGCACTTTATTTTGGCTAACAATTACAACTAAAACACAAAACTCTATGTGGTACCGCATTTTCTTACCCCTGGCCCTATTGCTATTACTGGGCAGCTGTGGGCCCGGCACCAACAGCGAGCCGGTAACAACAGGTAAATACTACTTGCCAGAAAATGAGCTGCAACCGCTGTATCATGATGTAATGATGCAGCATATATTTCCGGATTCAAAAAGCTTTTCAGACTACAGCCCCATCCGCTCCGTAGGGAAAGAGTGTA
>CAZXTW010000549.1:0-4851 GCA_964643525.1 uncultured Roseivirgaceae bacterium | reverse complement strand
TGGCCATACCCAACTATGGCTTAAGCAGTTCTACCTTCTGGGTGGCTACTACGCTGAAAAACACCAGTGGTAAAGACCTTGACCTGCTGCTTGAAGTGGCCTACCCTACCATGGATTCCATCACGTTTTACTCCCCAGTACCACAAACTGGGCTACAGTCAGGGCCAATAAGGTATGACAGCCTGCTGGTGGGTAAAAAAGTGCCTTTTACCCAACGGCCAATTGCCCATACAGCCTTTCTGTTTCCTATCACGCTACCAGCAAATACAGCAACCACTTATTATTTCAGGTTTAACTCGGCCACTGCTTTGCAGTTTCCTGTATACCTATGGCAACCTACCGCATTGTTTGAGGCTACCAGGCAAAAAACCGTATTTAATGGCTTGTACGTAGGGCTGGTACTTGTCATGCTTATTTACAACCTGTTTTTATACTTCTCACTAAAAGAGCGCAGCTACCTGTTTTACATTCTATATGTAGCGGCCACCACCTTTTTAATTATTGAAAGCCTGGGGCTTACCTCAGAATACTTCTGGCCCAACAACCCTGAAGTATACAGTTGGGTAATCCCACCAATGGCCCTGTTGCCATTTGTAATGGGCCTGTTGTTTACTATTAGCTTTTTACAAACCAAAACACACCTGCCTGGCATGCATAAAGTAATATGCCTTTACATTGGGGTGTTGGTAATATGGATGGTTACTGGCTTTGACTTGTTTTTGGGTGATACCTTCCCCTTTAAATTTGGCATCTTGCTACTTATTCTGGGTACCTCTGTGCTACATTTTATCACAGGCATCTGGAGTTTACTCAGAGCAAACCGGGCAGCCCGTTTTTTTGTCATTGCTTCTACCGGCCTGTTAATTGGTTACGCAATGTATGCCTTAGAAAAACTGGGCATCATACCCCCATCCTTCTTATCGCGTAATGGCTTTCAAATTGGTTCAATCACAGAAGTATTACTTTTTTCGTTGGCCCTGGCCGATAAAATCAACATCATGACCAACCAGGTTAACCTTGAAATTAAAGAGCGGCAAGAGGCGCAGGCCATGCTGAATGATACAGTAAGTGATTTAGAAGCCAAAAACGCAGAGCTTGAACGGTTTACGTACACGGTTTCGCACGACCTGAAAAGCCCGCTGGTAACCATCAAAGGTTTTTTAGGCATGCTAAGACGCGATGTGCAAAAGGGCAACCAGAAAAAAACTGAAGCTGATATTCAATACATTGGCGATGCTGCCGATAGCATGGCTACCATGCTTGACGAACTGCTTGAGCTTTCACGTGTGGGGCGCATCATTAATGACAGTGAGCCGGTAAACCTCAATACCCTGTTACAACAATTAACAGAGGCATTACAGCCCCGGCTTGAGGAGGAAAATGTACAAATCACTACCGGGCAGCTACCCACCGTTGAGGCCGACCGCGTAAGGCTGTTTGAAGTATTCCAGAACCTGATAGATAACGCCATTAAATTCAAAAAGCCCAACCAGCCGGGCCGCATTGAAATAGGTGCACAAGAGCAGGCTGGTGAAGCCACCATTTGGGTAAAAGACAATGGCATTGGCATTGACAATGCCTACCACCAAAAAGTATTTGGGCTGTTTGAACGGCTAGACCAAAACATAAAAGGTACCGGTATTGGCCTGGCTCTGGTCAAGCGCATTATAGAAACACATGGCGGGAAAATAGGAGTAAAATCTGCCGGGGTAGGTCATGGAAGCACTTTTTACTTTACCCTGCCGCACACAACCAACGGTAAACCATCATAAACATCACCATATACCGTGATTTTTGTAATTGCCTGTTTACCGTGTACAATTACTTCTTTAGGATGATCATCTTTGAACCATTAACAGAAAGATGAGCAAATTATATTCTGAAAGAAAGACAGATCACTCTACAAAAAGCCACCGGTGCTGTATTGTTTCCTTGAAGTATAGAAATTCCGGTGGTTTTTTTCCGTTTCTTTGAATCCAAACCACTATTAACTATAAAGCAAACACCATGAGCAGCAGTACCCCTATTACTCTGAAAGCACATTTACACTTTTCATGCCTGTTGCCAGAACAGTCATCTTCTGTTACTGGTTTCCGCCTCTCAATGATGGTGAGAATACCCGAAGGGCATCAGCTAGACCCAAGGCCTGTTGATGTATCTACCACTGGAGCCAAAGCTGATAAACTGGTTTTATCCTACCACCTGAAGCAAAACAAAAGCGATTATGTGTTGGGCCATATTGCGCATGTATTGTACAGCTTTAAGCCAGATGAACTTGTCAATATCAAGCGTATTGCAGTGCGCATTGGCACTTCTATTCAAAAACTGCCCATACCTAAAAGTAAAAACCTGACTGTGGGCACCAACATGGTAAAAACAACCAATGCGGTAATGCAGGTATTGCCAGATGCCTCCTCAGGGCCAGAGCTGCAGATACTTTCAAAAGTTATACCCCACGTAAACAGCCAGCAGCTTGACGAGCAGCTCACAGACCCACCAGGGGTGCACCCCTTTTATAATTATTCAGTTTCTATCATGGTGCCCATACCTGAAAACACTGAATTCAACTCTATTACCCCAGGTATTGGTGATTTAAATACTGCCCATACCATTATAGCAGTACATGTTGATGTTGTAGAGGGCACAGGTTACGAAATAATTAACAGAGTACTTACTGTGAATGACCAATACCACATGAAAACCATCAGCACCAAGGTAATTGTTGGCGACCCCCAGGTGTCAGGCTCATCTATGCTTGACTATGAAGACGAAGAAGATAAAAAATAAGCTGTATCTTTAACAATGTTTTATGCCCCCATACTTATGTATAACAAGCACATGCTTCCAGGCATTTACAGGCGTTTAACCCTCATACTGCTTGGAGGGGTGTGCCTACCTGTTATTCTAATGGCGGGCAGGAGGCCTGTTACCGAGCTGCCAGCAGTTCAGCCCGACTCAGCAACCATTACCCATTACCGCAACCTTGGCCTGGCAAAACCTACGGCCGACTCTGCCCTGCACTACCTCAACCTTTCGGCCAGTATGGCCCGCCGGGCTGGGCAGCACCAACTGGAAGTACTGGCCATGACAGATGCTGCTAAAACATTGGTACGCGATGGCCAGTACGACAGTGCTGTATCTATTTACCTACAGGCCAGTGCATTCTACAAAAAAGCCGACAATATAGCTGAACTGGCCTATCTGCAACGGTTACTGGCCAGTACGTACAGCAGGCAGGGCAATTTTGAAGCCTCCATCAACGCGTCTATGCAGTCATTGGCCCATTACCAGCAGGTAAATGACAGTGCCGGCATTGCCAAAGTATACAACAACCTGGGCAATACGTATATGACTATGGGGCAAAGCGACCAGGCCCTTGAGTATTACTTGAGCAGCATACGCATCAAAGAGGCTACGGCCGACAGGCTGGGCCTGGCCAAATCATACAATAACATAGGGGCCATTCACGCCCACCTGGCCAATTATGCCAGAGCCCTTGATTACCACAACCAGGCTTATAACCTGTATAGCAAGCTGGGCAACGAGGCTGGCATTGCCAGTGCCGCCTCTAACCTGGGCCGCATTTACAGCCTAACCGAGCAATTTAAGCTTGCCCATGCCAATTTTGCTGAAGCCAAAAGGCTCTTTAAAAAATTAGACCGCCCCCAGCGCCTGGCCCATACCATTAACATGCAGGGCAACTGCTGGTTTAACCAGCAAGAATATAAGAAAGCCCTGGCCAGCTACCAGCAGTACCTTAACCTTATTGAGCCACAAGGCCAGCTAAACCAGACAGCAGAAGCGCACAACAACATTGGTGCGGTATACTTTACTATGGGTAATTACCAGCAGGCACTGGCCAGCTACAACCTGTGCCTTAACCTGGCCCGGCAGGTAAACAACCGCCCACTCATAAGCAGGTGCTACTACAACCTGTCTGAAGTGCTTGAAAAACTGAGCAACTACAACCAGGCGCTGGCCTACAACCAACAATATGCCTTGCTGCGCGACAGCCTGTATGCCGAAGAAAAAAGCAGGCAAATTGCTGAAATGCAAGAAAAATACGAGGCAGAAAAACGCCAGCAGGCCATTGCCCTGCTTGAAAAAGAAAACCAGCTGCAAGCCACACAAATAGAGCAGAAAACGCAGGAAACCAACACCATTTTGGGTGGCCTGGCCCTGGTACTGATTAGCAGCATACTACTGATTATTATATACCGGCAAAAACAACGGGCCATGCAACTGGTACATGAAAAAAGTGCCGAGCTGCACCGCCGTGAAGTCAAGGCCCTGCTGCACGAGCAGGAAGCCAATGCCATGAATGCCCTGCTTGAAGGGCAGGACAAAGAACGCAAACGCATTGCGCGTGAGCTGCACGACAGGCTGGGCAGCCTGCTAAGCACAGTAAAACTTCACTTTAGCGCAGCCGAATCTAAACTTGAAAAGCAACAGTTTAACGGCAATGCCTACCTCGATAAGGCTGGTGCCATACTAGACGAAGCCTGCAGTGAGGTGCGCCGCCTGGCCCATAACATGGCCGGGGGGCTGTTGCAACAGTCAGGCCTGGTACCTGCCCTGCACAACCTGTGCCAAACCATTTCTGAAACCAAAAAAATACAGATTGAATTCCTGGCCTATGGCCTTGAAAGCAGGCTGGAAACCGAGACGGAAGTAACCATTTACCGCATTATTCAAGAACTGATAGGCAACATATTAAAACATGCCCAAGCTACGGAAGCCACCATACAAATTAATAAACTGGAAGATAACATCAACATTACCGTTGAAGACAATGGCAAAGGTTTTGATACCGAAAAAGTTTACGACGGAATTGGTCTGAATAATATTCAG
>CAZXTW010000548.1:0-4858 GCA_964643525.1 uncultured Roseivirgaceae bacterium | reverse complement strand
GTGACGAAGGCGATACTTCACACTTTCAGGCGTTGGCCACGGCCCTTTCTGGTACGGTGGGCACAGGTAATATTGGTGGGGTGGCCCTGGCCATACACCTGGGCGGCCCGGCGGCCCTGTTCTGGATGCTGGTAACGGCCATGCTGGGTATGACAACCAAGTTTGTTGAGGTAACGCTCTCGCACAAATACCGCGAAAAGGCAGAAGACGGCTCAATGGCCGGTGGCCCTATGTACTTCATGAAAAATGGTATTGCCAAAAAGTTTGGTAAGGGTGGTTCTGCCTTTAAGTGGATGGCAGGCATTTTTGCTGTGGCCACCGTGCTTTCAAGTTTTGGTACGGGCAGCATGCCTCAGATAAACAATATTGCCGATACCATGAATGCCACCTTTGGCCTACAGCACATTGTTACAGGGGCTGTATTGGCCGTGGTGCTGGCGTTTGTAATTATTGGTGGTATTAAGCGCATTGCCCAGGTTACTGAAAAGCTGGTGCCAGGCATGGCCATATTGTATTTTATTGGTGCTATTGCTGTGATTTTATACAATGCCAGTGAAATAGGCCCATCGTTTGCAGCCATATTTGGTGATATATTCACAGGCTCTGCCGCTACGGGTGGCTTTTTGGGTGGTAGCATTGCCTATGCTTTTAACCGGGGTGTAAACAGGGGTTTGTTTTCAAATGAAGCGGGCCAGGGTTCAGCGCCTATTGCCCACGCCTCTGCCAAAGCACATGAGCCGGTTTCTGAAGGAATGGTGGCTATTCTTGAGCCGTTTATTGATACCATTATAATCTGTACCCTGACTGGCCTGGTGCTGCTGTCATCGGGCGTTTGGAACCAGAAGGTAGAAAATGAATTTGCCTTTAATGAACTGGAAGTGTTAACCAGGGTATATGATGATACCAATGCTGCTGATAAAGAGGCTTTGTTTAAGCACCTTGATTATCAGGATAGGGTGCCTGTACCGGTATTTACTGGTGAGCTGAATGTAACCAACGGCCGTATTGAAAATAACCTGAGCATTATACATGCCCGCTCAATTGCTGAAGATATGGTGGTTACTGCCGATGGTGCCCCTTATACTGGCAGCATTAAAGTTGATGGTGGTGTAGTGGTTGATGCTGGTATTACCATAACCGGCAAATCATTGGTGCACAGTGCCCGCTTAACTGCCGAGGCATTTAAGAAGGGCTTTTTTGGTGCCTATGGTGAGTATATTGTAACCATTGGCCTGCTGATGTTTGCCTTTTCTACTGCCATATCGTGGAGTTATTATGGTGACAGGGCCATGACTTACCTGTTTGGGTCTAAATCAATTGTGTATTACCGTGTGGTGTATGTTATTGGCTTTTTTGTGGCTGCCATTGCGCCTACACAAATTATCTGGACGCTCTCTGGCATTGCCATTGCCCTGATGACTATACCTAACCTGATAGGGCTGCTGGTATTGCACCGTGATATGCGCGATACGGTGAATAAGTATTGGGAAAGCTTTAGAAAAGAGTGGGGGAAGTAATTGACTGATTACTTGAGAGAATAATAAAGCATGAAATTAGAGGAAGGCCAGCGGCCTTCCTTTTTTTTGGCTGCAGCTATTGGCCTGTAATGGTAAACAGGGCTGATTCAAGGGTAAGGCCCGGGCCAAAAGCCAGGCTGAGTGCCTGCTGGCCGTTGTTGCCGGGTGTGGCGGCCTGCCACAGGGCTTTTAGTACGAACAATACCGTTGGTGATGACATATTGCCGTACTGGCTTAATACCTGGTAGGCAAAACGGTTGTCATGCCTGGTGAGGCCCAGTTCTGCCTCAATGGCCTGTAGTATTTTTTTGCCGCCGGGGTGTATGGCGTAGTGGTTTACTGCCTTAAGGTCTGACCCATGGCTGCTTAACAATTGGTTGATGAGGCTGCTAATGCCTGTACGGATTATGTCAGGTACATAGGCCGAAAGGCGCATTTCAAAACCCAGGTTGCCAATGGCCCAGGCCATATCCTGCTTGCCTTTGGGCAGCAGGCCGCAAAAAAAGCGGTTCATAACCAGGGCAGGCTCATGTGGTTGTGTATTCCTGACAATAACAGCGGCGGCACCATCAGCAAATATGGCGTTGGCCAGCAGGTTGTCGTCATCAGTTTTATTCTGAAAGTGCAGGCTGCACATTTCTATGCAAAGCACCAGCACCCTGGCTTGTGGGTTTGCCTTACAAATGGCATGTGCGGCCTTCAGGGCCGGAAACGCCGCGTAACATCCCATGAAGTTAATGCAGGTACGTTCAGTATTTGGGCTTAGGCCAAGTCGTTCAATCAGCTCAATATCAAGCCCGGGGGCATACATGCCTGTGCAGCTTACCGTAATGAGGTGGGTAATGTTATTGGGCGTGGTGCTTAAGTCTTGCCCCAGGCATTGGGCTACGGCCTGTAAAGACAGGCCAAGGGCTTCTTTTCTGTACCGCAGCATGCGGCTGGCGGTACCTGGTAAGGTAAGCGTGCCGTTGGTCTGGTTAAAAAAGGTATCGTTGGCAGGCATTGCCCGGTAGTCGGCCAGTACTGAGTGCCTAGTGCTGATACCCGTAGCCCGGTACAAAGCATGCAGGCGCCTTGCCCTGGCCGGGTCAAGGTCAAGGGCATTTACCATGTACTCAGCAATTTCATGCTGAGTATATTTGTTGGCTGGGGTAGCCGTACCTATAGCGGCAATGCTGGTGTTCATAGGGGTTGCGTGCTTCCGGTTCAGTGAGGTCACTTACGTAATATTAAACAATACAGTAACAATATCACATCTATGAATCATTTCCGAGAAAGTAAATAAACCTGTCTAAGCTGCTTCAAAGGGTTGATTATTGAACATATTGTGCTGGTTGCCCGGTTGTATTGTGAAATTGTGTGCAGCCGGGGCCGTTGTCTCGGCATATTTTAACATATTTAAACCCGGATTATGTGCGCTAATACATATTCCGGGGTTAAAATTGTGCTTACGAAAGTACTCTACATGAACATTACCCGCAGCACCCTTATCCATTTGCGTATACCCTTTTCGGTATTTTTAATGCCTATTTACTGGTTTGCGCTGAGCCTGTCGCCCAGTGCAGCCCTTTGGCCTGCCGTATTGGTATTTGTGGTGCTGCATTTGTTGTTGTACCCGGCCAGCAACGGCTACAACAGCTGGTTTGATAAAGACGAAGGCAGCATTGGTGGGGTTGAGCGCCCCCCCTCAGTAACCATAGATTTGTATTATGTGTCATTGCTGTTTGATGCCCTGGCCCTGGCCCTTGGTTTTGTTATAGGCTGGCAGTTTGTGGTGCTGCTGTTTGTGTATGGGCTGGTTTCTAAAATGTATAGCCACCCGGCCGTGAGGTTAAAAAAGATGCCCATTATAGGCTGGCTGGCTGCCGGCATATTTCAAGGGGCCTTTACTTATGTGATGGTTTTTATGGCGGTTAATGGCGTTGATGCTACAGTGGTGCTTGACCCAAAGGTGGCCCTGCCTGCTGCTTTAAGCACTTTTATGCTGTTTGGCTCTTACCCTATGACGCAGGTGTACCAGCATGAAGAAGATGGCAGGCGGGGTGACGAAACACTGAGCCGAAAGCTGGGGCTGTTGGGTACCTTTCATTTTACAGCACTGATGTTTACAGGGGCCACGGCAGGCTTTTGCTGGTATTATGCTCATTATTATAGCTTAACCACCGCCCTGCTGTTTGTGCTTTTTCTTGGGCCCGTGCTGGCCTATTTTGGCAGGTGGTATTTGCGGGTGCGACGCAATGCGGCAGAGGCCAACTTTAAAAATACCATGCGCTTAAACATTGTCTCTTCGCTGTGCCTCTCGGCCTTCTTTATTTTTTTCATGCTGATGCGTTTTTAGATGTTGCTGCGCCTATTTATCTTACCTGTTGAACACACCCTAATGGTTAAGTAGCCTACTGTACTTATGAAAAAATCAGGATTAATACTGGCCCTGCTGTTGCTGTGCGGCCTGGCCAGCGCGAAGGTGATTGAGGTTGATATTCAATCGCGTACGCTGGTTATGCTTGGCCAGCCGTTTGGCACGGCTGGTGCCTATGAATTGCTTAAGGGCAGAATTGTTTTTGGCATAGACCCTGCCAACGCGGCTAACGCGGCCATAACAGATTTACAGCTGGCCCCCCGCAATGCCGATGGGCTGGTGGTGGCCAGCACTGACCTGATTGTGTTACAGGCGGCCGACCCTGAGGCCAGAAGTGGCATAGCCCTGGTAGAGGTGAGCAACCGAGGTGGCAAGTTTTCGCCCAGGTATTACAACAGGGCAGCCAACAGCAACCTTGACCCGAACGACCCCAAGAGCTGGGGCGATGGCCTGCTGATGCGGCAGGGCCTGACGGTTATCTGGCTGGGCTGGCAGTGGGATGTGCCCGCCACTGAAGGCCGGTTAAGGCTGGAGGTGCCCGTGGCCAAACACCTTGACGGAAGCACCATTACCGGCCTGGTGCGTAGTGACTGGGTGGTAGATGCCCCCGCTAAGACGCTGGCCCTGAGCCACCGTGGCATGCAAACCTATGTGCCCTACCAGCCAGACACCTACCCGGCCACATTAACGGTGCGCGATGGCCGCGATGCCCCCCGCCGCACCGTTGACCCCGCCCTATGGCGCTATGCCCGTGAAGAAGATGGCAGTGTGTTTGACAGCAACGAGCATATTTATATGGAGCAGGGGTTTGAAACAGGCAAGATTTATGAGCTGGTTTATACCAGTAGCAACCCCCGTTTGGTGGGTCTGGGCCTGGCGGCTATTCGTGATGTGGCCAGTTATGCCAAGTACGACCCAGCCTGTGTATTTGGGGTGCAGCAGGCCATTGCGGCCGGGGTATCACAAACCGGGCGATTTTTAA
>CAZXTW010000547.1:0-4866 GCA_964643525.1 uncultured Roseivirgaceae bacterium | reverse complement strand
CCGCCGCCGTTGATGCCCTGTTTGATGCGGTGCAGCCCCAGTGCGTAGTGCACCCCGCCGGCATGACCGACGTGACCGGCAGCCAGAAATACCCCGAGGCCTGCCGCCTGCACAATGTAACGGCTACAGCGCACCTGCTGGCAGCCGCCAGCAGGCACCAGGCTTATGTGCAGTTTGTGAGCTCAGATTTTGTGTTTGATGGCGTAAGCGGCCCTTATGCTGAAGATGCCCCCCCCGCCCCGGTAAATGTGTACGGGGCATGCAAGCTTGAGGCCGAGCAGCGCGTACAGGCCCATGCCCACGGGTGGTCTATTTTGCGCACCTCGCTGGTATATGGCGTAACGCCCAATATGAGCCGGTCAAACCTGCTGTTGTTTGCCATTGATAATTTAAAGGCAGGCAAGGCCATTGATGTGGTGACCGACCAGCACCGCAAGCCCATTTTTGCTGAAGACCTGGCCCTGGGCTGCTACCTGGTGGCCATGGGCAGGGGGCAGGGCATTTACCATATTGGTGGCCCTGAGCTGCTTACCCCTTATGATGTGGCCCTGCTTACGGCAAAGCATTTTGGTTATGATACCGCCCTGGTGCGCCCTACCGATGCCAGGCATTTTGTAGAGGTGGCCCCCCGCCCCCCTGTAACTGATATGATTACCGAACGCATACGGGCCGAGTTTGGCTTTGAAGGCCGCACCCTGGAAGCTTGTTTGCCCCTATTGGCCAGCCAGTTGCAGCCATAGTTAATTTCCTAAACAAATAGCCGCCCCTGAGAGTTATTTGAGGGTACATTATGCCTGGACACAACAAAGCAGCTATGAAGTTATTAATTACAGGGGCCAATGGTTTACTGGGGCAAAAATTGGTTACGCTACTTTCAGCAGCGGCTAATGTTGAGGTAATTGCCACCGGTAAAGGTGATAACAGAAACCAGTCAAAGGTGGCCAATTATCAGTTTTATACCATGGATATTACCAGCCCCCAGGAGATAGAGCGGATAATTGGGTATTGTATGCCCGATGCAGTGATACATGCCGCCGGCATGACCAACGTGGCCGAATGCGAAACCGCACAGGCTGATTGCTGGCAGCTGAATGTAGAGGCAGTAAAGCATTTACTGGCGGTAACGGGGCGGCATAATATATTTTTTCAGTACATCTCATCAGACTTTGTGTTTGACGGCAAAAGCGGCCCCTATGCCGAAGAGGCCGAGCCAGCCCCCATTAATTTTTATGGCAAAAGCAAAATGGCTGCCGAGCAGCTGGTGCAGGCCAGCAGCACCCCATGGGCCATTGTGCGGGCCCCCATGGTGTATGGGGTGGCGCCAGTAATGAGCCGCAGCAATTTGGTGCTGTGGGTGAAGGAAAGCCTGGAGCAGCAGCAACCTATTTTTGTGGTAAACGACCAGTGGCGCACCCCGGTTATTGCTGAAGATTTGGCCATGGGCTGCTTTTTAATAGCCAAAAACAAGCACAGGGGTGTATTTAATATTTCTGGCAAGGCGTATTATACACCCTATGAAATGGCCCTGGCTACGGCCAAAGCCTTTGGCCTTGACCCGGCCATGATTACAGAAACAGATTGCAGCCGCTTTGAAGAAACAGTAAAACGCCCTGCAAAAACAGGGTTGCAGGTGCGCAAAGCAGAGCAGGTGCTGGGCTTCAGGCCACGTACGTTAGAAGAGGGCCTGGCCATAGTGGCCCGGCAGTTGAGGCATTATGAGCGTAAACAAAACCAGGAGGCCCTTGTGCAGGCCACCACGCCCGTAAAAGTAACGGCATAAAAAAGCCCCGGCAATGCTTGCAGGGGCAGGGGGCAGGAGTTTGGTTTTTTTGAGCGCGAAGGTGCAGGCAGCCTATACGGCCATGCTTACCTGCTGCTGTTGCTGGGCCAGCAACCATTCTTTGGCCTGATCAAGGTCATCAAACACACGCATTTCGCGGCGCGAAAACTTAACAACGGTATTGATCAATAGCTTGGCAAAACCATCAAGGCCATAAACAGCTGTGGTTTTTACATAAGGCGCATTTTTTTTGGTTACATCTTTAAACACCTGAATGATGTCTTTATTGAACCGAATGCCTTTTACATTGGCCAGCACATAAACTGAATTTTCGGGCTCATGGCTCATGAGCTCGTGGCTTTTATACAGGCACTCTTCTGCCTGGTTGGGCAGGCAATCGGCCATATTGTTGTATAAATACCTTAAAGACTTAAATCGTTCAAAGCTTACGCGTTCTAAATGCATGACCATTGGCGTTATGTAAACATGTGGTTAAACTCCTGTAGCAATTTAATGACTCTATTGCTTAAAAGTAACCCAACAGCCATGAAATTTACCTAAGTAGTATCACCAGGTAAGGGTGGCCTACAATAAAAGCCGGTTATTGGCAGCGCAGTTTTTTGTATTGTGCTGGGGTTAAGCCCTGCCTGTACAGCAGCTGGCCGGTTTGGTTGTAATAGGCCTGTATATTGTAGTTGGCCTCTGCCAGGTAAAAGTTGGTGCGTAATATAAGCTGGTTGTTGGCGGGCAGTAGTTGTATCTGGTCAAAAACGGGGTTGAGCAGGTTGCCCTTGCCAGGCTGGTAAAGGCCGGTGCCAGCTGTGGTGCTGTATAGTAATAGGGGGGTGGTGCCCTGGGTAGTGTCAAGCGTGTAGGTTATGATGCCCCCCAGCACCTGCTGGCCCGTGTGGTAGTTCACAAGGGTAAAGCTGTTATTGGCCTGTGTAAGTACCAGGCTATCGGCCACAAATTGTATGCTTTGATGGGTAAAAGGCAGTAGGGGCTGGCCTGTAGCGTTAACTAAGCCTACTGCACCATTTTGTGTGGCCGTGTAGGCCTCTGGCCCTGCCGGGGTAAGGGGCATGGCATATTTTGGAGCAACGAGGGCAGCTGTTTTGGGGTTGTAAGCCCCGAATTTTTTGTTTTGAAACAGGGTGTATGCACCTGCCCCCAGCGGGTTAATGGCCCCGTAGGCCGGTGGCAGCAGCTGGCCCTGCCCATTGGCCAGGCCAAATTTGCCACGGTACTTAATTTTAAAAAGGTTGTTGGCAATTTGCTGCACATCATCAGCCTTGCCCTCAAATACCAGGGTGCCCTGGTTGTTGTATACCTGGCAGGTGCCGTTGCTACAAATTTTGAGGTGCCCGTAATCAGTATTGCCTTTGGGTTGATTGGTGCTGGGTGTGCTTATGTATGCCGGTTGCTGGCCAGGGTTAATACGCACATGCTGCTGGCCCATTTGCACATAGGCGGTATCTGCCACCTGAAAGTAGGTAAAGTCATGGCCCATGAGTTTAATGCTGTCATACAACGTATGCCGGGCACCAGCGGGCATGGGCTTGTTGGCGCCCTGCAACAGCCACCCACCCTGGCCAGCCAGCGCCAGCCAGTTGCTGTTGTATTGCAGGGCTGTGTAGTACTGCTGGCTGTAGGCATCAGTGAGCATATCATATAGTTGGTACTGGTTGCCAACTTCAATTACCCAGTAACGGCCCACCTTACTTAAACGCTGCTGCTTTTCAGGTATAATCTGTTGCAGGTCAGTATCATATACAGTTTCGCCATTGGTGGTGGCTGAGTGGGCTATGAGGTAGCGCCCTTCAAATAACTCTACCTCGTCATACCGGGGCTGCATAACGGTTTGCATTACCTCTACATTGCTTAGCAGGTTTTCTGGCGTTTCAACTGCATAAACTTCATTTTGCTTAAGCAGTATGTAAGGCCCCAGGGGCTCTATCTGGCTGTATTGTGGCTTTACCAGGGTAATGCCGGTAACCGTAATGATGCCCACCTTTTTGTTTTTTGTAAACTTAATGAGGTTGCCGGGCAGCAGGTCAAGCCCGTCATACTCAGCAGGCAGCAGCAACTGGCCAGCCTTGTGCGCCAGGCCACATTGGCCATTGGCCTTTGTGATGCGCAGCAGGCCATAGCCCAGGTCGGTTATGTTTTTTAAGGGTTGGGTGGCCAATTTCTGGCCTGCGGTGGTTTGCAGTTGTAGCGCATTGGGTTGCCCCGCCAGCACCAGGTTGCCAGTATAGGGGGCGCAACCGTTGGGCAGGGCATATTGCTGGCCCGCAGGCAGCACCACCTGCCCCCTGGTGTTGACAAAGGCCAGGCCTTTGGCCTGCATGCTGGGCAGCAGCAGCTGTGGCGGCTGCTGGCTGAGGCGCAGCAGCGAATCAAGCGGGGCCAGGCCACTGTAGTTTTCAAAAAAAGAAGCAGTGCGGTTTTCTTCCTTATATATATGGTACAGGTAGCCAGCCGCCCTGTTGGCCCATGGGCTGCCCGGAAACAGCTGCATAATGCGTTTGTAGCCGCCTTCATTATGCGGTGCTGTGATTATGCCAAATATTTTGCCCATGGCCTGGGCCTGATAGGCCGAGTTGGGCTTTTGCCTGATGTAGGCCAGGTAGCTGTTCAGGGTGCCATCGGCAGTTTTTTCATTGAAGTAAAGGGCTTCATAACGGGCCTGTGCCTGAGGCACCTGCGTGGCCTGGGGGTAGTTTTTAACAAAGGCCTGGTAGGCCTGGTAGGTATTAGTGGCTGCAGCCTGGTTGTAGGCTATTTGGTTTCTGAAGGCAATGGCCTCTGGCAGTTGCAGGGCTTCAGTGTATTGTTGTATGTACAGGTTGTATGCGTCAATGGTGTGCTGCTGCCGGGTTTGCGCAAAGGCAGTGGCCTCAATGGCCTGGCGGTGGGCAATGAAAGTGGTATCGGCCCATTGGTTTTTGGCCAGCTGATCTAATACCTCGGGGCTGGCCTGGGGGTACTGGGCAATGGCCAGCTGTATGGTAAGGTAGGCCGAGTCGAGATTGTGCCGGCTGTAGGCAGGATTGGCGTAAATTAACGACCACACATACCAGGCC
>CAZXTW010000546.1:0-4878 GCA_964643525.1 uncultured Roseivirgaceae bacterium | reverse complement strand
CCTTCTTCTTTCAAGTGCCAGTTTACTGCTTCTTCAATAGTCATGGCTTTGCCTTCTTTTTGAAATTCTTCTTTTATGTTTAACTCTAATTTACGCATAAACGTTTTGTCATCAAACTGGGTGTAAAACATGATGAAGTTCATGAGTTTTCTGGTATCAGCCTTTGGTAAGCCTGCTGCAAACAACAAACGCAGGCAGGTCATTTTATTGTCAAGTTTTTGCTGGTCTGTTTTACCGCCAAATAAATGGTACCAGGCCGCCATGAGCATAAATCCAAACGGGTTATTGCCTTTAAGCAGTTCGTGCGGTTTGTAATCTTTTAGTTTAAATGTGTTGTATTGAAAGTGGTTGGTGGTGCCTGAGCGCCCTAATGTAAACTGGCCAGGCCTGAAGCTTTCGCTGGCATCAGTCAAAATAGCCAGTGAGACTACCTCTTGATCAAATCTGTCATAAATGCGGTAAAACATCTGGAACATCCGTTTGTCAAAATGCTTGTCAGGCTTGCCTTGAATTTCAGTATGGAACAGCACCCACTGGTAGTGCCCGTCAATGGTCTTGATGCGGGCTAGCTTATCAGCAATGCGTCCCTGGCTTTTATTGTCAGGATACAGCTTAGCCAGTTCGGCATCTAAGGCTACTACTGGCACACTAAAATCATACTCGTGGGCATATTGACTCAGAAAGTAATGTATGGCGGGTTCAATATAGGTATCCAGTCCGCCTTTCCATAGCCTGTCTTTAAGTTGGGGTTGTGGGTTATCAGTAGCCATACTGTAGGTGAGGATTTACATTATGCATGGCTAAAATTACTTAGCATGTGCTACTAGGCAAGATGGTAAGTCAAAATTAGGGTACTAATTTGCAAAGTTGAGGCCCTTGAATAGTTCATAGCCTGTTTGGCTGAACCTACTCTTTATTACCTAAAAATACACCAAAGGCTAGCTAGCCTTTAGTCTGAAGACTAATTAGGCTTTACACCAAAGGCCAGTTAGCCTTTAATCAATAGGCTACTAAGCCTTTGCCCAACAGGCCTTGTAGCCTTTTTCACAAGTGTATGCTTTAATACAAATAGCCTACCATACCCACTCTGCAAGACTATGGGGGCTGAAGAACCTTTTTAGCCAAAAGTGGCGTGCTTTCTAAAAGCAAGGCTGCGTTCAGTTCATTTTAGGCTTTGCAGCCAGTAGAAGCGGTGCTTGCGCAGTTTGCCTTTTCAATTGAAGTAGAGCTAGACCTGAAAACTGCCTTTAAGTTGTTCGTCTATTTTTTTAACAGATTACCTTCTTACCTGCCAGCCAATTGGTAGTATGTGCCAGGTTATTACTTTTTCTCGATACTCTTTTACGATATAGCCAAAATGAAATCGTGGTATTTAAACATCTTCATAAAATAGAAGTGTGTTCAGAAGGTCTTCTTCATAACTGTAAATGTCTTCAAGCTTTTCGATTGTGTGTTTAGTCTCGTTCTTTTGTTGGTCAAAAATGCCTAAATGCTTTTTATTGCCATTGAACCAAAGTCTACAGATAGGTTTTCTGTTGTTGTCATCTAAGATTACACCACAATAACTTTTTGTGTCACGCATAAAAATTCTTTCAAGTGGAACCTTTCTTCTAAGTATTGCTTGAATAATTTTATAGCCTTCGGTTTCTTCTTCTGTTGTATGGATGCCTCTATCATCTGGCTGGTTCTCAACTTCTTTTTCTTCTACGGCCTTAATCTCATTTCTTGTTTCTTCTTCTTCATCAGTTAATGCGGTTTTTATTCTAGCACTGACTAATTCACTAATCAATTGCTTAGATGATTTTTGAACCAGTAGTACAAATTGCTCCATAATCTTTTTGGTAACTTTACCATTATAGACTCTTGAAGCAAAATATTTCACAAAGTCTTCAGAAGGGTCCTTAAGCTCTTTGCCTAATAACTCTGTAATTTCTTTAGAGTACTTCAAATCACTTGCTGTGCTCAGTATTTGGTCTACATCAAATTGATCTCTTTGGAACTTCTTCAGTTCAAGCGCAATATGCTCGGTGATATGGTCAAATGAAAACTCAAAGAATGGCTTCTCGTCCATTTTGTTATGTTCTTCCAAATCAGCGAAAAACTGATAATGTACCCCATTTGTTAAAAGAGCAAATCGGGTATCGGTTACATGAAAATACCTGTGAAGCTGCGATGTATGGATGTTTAATTGTTCTTGCCAATGTTTACACTCTATAATTATAATAGGCTTACCGTCCTTTAAAATACAATAGTCTACTTTCTCTCCTTTCTTAGTGCCAATATCAGCAGTAAACTCTGGAACAACTTCAAGCGGGTTAAACACATCAAAGCCTAATGCTGTTAAGAAAGGTAAAATAAAAGCAGTCTTAGTAGCTTCTTCAGTTGTTACCAAGTCTTTAGCTTTCTGTATTCTTTGAGAAATGTCTTGTAGTTTGTCTATTAGATCCATGCCTTATTCTGGTATGTATGTGATTGTATAGTTCTTTATGCTAATGTGAGTAAAAATAAGATATTATAAAATATTATCTTAATAATAGTGTCTTATTAAGGTGTATTAGTGAGACTTATTTGTAGTTAGAAGATTTACTGAGTATGATCACCTCCCTCGATTACAGGCCGGGTAAATCAATAAGTAAAATCTAATAGTCTGTAGTTTATGGTTTTAATCTTTAAAAAAGTCTGTACTTGTCATGTGGCTATGTTCAATAAAAGTGTACTCATGAACCTTGTAAAAACCTGATCATTCTGGCTTTAATTCAGTTAAGCACAAGAGTATAAAACATTGATACGGTGAGTTGAAAGACAGTAGAGCACTTTACGAAAGATGCAGGGTATAGGCTGATGATAATCGATGTACCAGCATTTGTAGTTGAATCGATGCGCTCTTCTATAGTAAGCAAACATTCCATCTATAAAAGGCAAAGAGCCTGAGTTAAGAAGTTTGGGCAGGACGTTGAAGTGGAAACTTCATCGAGGTATTTATGCCCCAGTTTATCTTATGTTATAGTTCTAAATTGTTAGTCGGCTTGCTTTCATGCTTTGGCTATTCTGCTGGTGTATTATTGCCGGGGTTGTGGTTTGATGGCCAAACCAATGTTGAAAAAGCCTGTATTGTCTGGGTCAAGGGTAATGGTATTGCTGCCGGCTTCAGGTATAAACTCAAACTGCCTGCGCAAGGCCACGCCTGCATTGGCCATGAGCACCAAAGGCCCCTTAACACGGTATTCTACGCTGGGGCCCAGGTTAATGCGGGTAAACCGGGCAACATCATAATTGGGCAGGCTAAGGTGGTATTGGCTACCCGATGCATTGGCGCTGAAACCGTAGCTGAGGTTGCCGGTTTTATTTTTCCAAAGGGCAGTAACGCCACTGGGTAAGGCCGCATTGAGGGTAAAGCGGTTTTTTTGATGCTTGATCTGCACAATAGGCAGCACCAGCGGTTCGCCAAAGCGCGAGGTAAAGGCAATACCCAGGGCATAGCTAAATTGCTCACTTACCTTTTTACGCATTGCGGCGCTGCCTGTAAACAGAAAGTCATCATTGGTTATGTCATCCTGCAAATCTGACGATAGGGCCGGTACTATGGCTGCAATGAGTGTTAACTTATCATTTAGTGGCTTTATGGCCTGTAGGGAGTAGCCTATAAAATGCAAATTAAGGTTGGC
Source organism: uncultured Roseivirgaceae bacterium (assembly GCA_964643525.1). GTDB lineage: Bacteria > Bacteroidota > Bacteroidia > Cytophagales > Cyclobacteriaceae > CAZXTW01. Next base: position 1,213 of record CAZXTW010000546.1, on the reverse strand, counting down.
AATGTCAGTATCTACATCAGGCGTGACCAGCCTGTACCTCAGGCCGTTAACCAGAATGAGCTTGTCGTTTTTTAACCTGATGGGTATATTCAGTGATGCTTCCAGCTCTTGAAAGCTCGTTTCTTCATTAAGCGGGCTATTGGGTACTTCGGCATTGCCAAACCGGGTGTAGTTCAATTCAAACAGGGTGAAACCCTGAGCATTGGCCATCACAGCCAAAAGGCTGAAGAGGGTGGCCTGTAAGGCTTTAGTCATGGTGTTTTGCATAAAAAATGAAACGCAAAGATTGTCAAACCTTTGCGCCTGTAGCACCTTTTGGTGCAGAAGCTGCTAATTGTATGGTTGAAGCCGCCACAGCACCTGTTAAAGCTTGCCCGCCGTGTAGTTACAGCTGGTTAAAGAAAAACTGCCGCACCTGGCCAAAATGTTTTTCGTTAAAAGCCCCATGGTTGCCGGCATCAACAGCAATGAGCTGGTTGGGCACACCCGCCTGGCTGGCTATGGGGTGTATCAGACCCGAACCCTGGGTGGTGAGGTCATAGCCGCCAGCTTTACCTTCAAGGTAAGGTACCACCCTGTCGCTGGTGCCGTGCACACTAATCAGGGCGGGCTCATTGGGGTCAAGAAAATCGGCCTGTAGCATAGCCCCGGCTACATTCATCACGCCCAGTATGGTGTAATTGGTGGCGTTGTTGTTGCCGCTGTTGCCCTCAAAGCGGCCATTGCTGTTAATATAGGCAGTGGCCAATGGGTTAATGGTGTTGAAGGCGGCAGCTTCGCTATCATCATTGACATACGCTGCCTGCAGGGCAGTAAAAGCACCGGCTGAGTAGCCCCCTATGAAAACCTGGTGAGGGTTGATACGGTACTGATTGCTGGTAGCGGCATCATGCACAAAATAGCGGATGGCGGCCTTCATGTCGTGACCGGCCTGGACAATGCAAAGCGCCACGGCGGCAGCCAGCTCGTTGCGGGGCGTTTGTTCAGCATTAACCAGCCGGTACCTGATGGAAACAGCCACGTAACCCGATTGCGCTAAAAACATGGCCAGCTCAAGCATATCGTCTTTATCACCACCCACGAAGCCGCCACCATGGGCCAGCACCACCAGCGGACGCTGGCTGGCTGTATCAGCGGCTGGCTGGTAAACGTCCATAAACAGCTCTTGCAGCTGCCCACCCTGGGCAGTATTCATGCCGTACACAATATTTTC
>CAZXTW010000545.1:220-4883 GCA_964643525.1 uncultured Roseivirgaceae bacterium | reverse complement strand
AACACGGCCAGCGTGGGCAGCGCAGGCCGCGAAACAGTAGCAGAGAGTGCCGGTATCTGGACAGCCGGCGATTTTATTAGTGGCGACTCGCCCTTTACTTATACCGGCAACGGTACTGAAAACGGCGTTACATTCTGGCAGGCCACAGCCCGTAACATCCGCCTGGTAGCGGTCAATACCATAGCCGATGAGCTGACTATTGCCAACTTTGGTGTAAACACGGTTGATATTTCAAGCTACCGCCTGTGTACTGAAAGGAATTACTCTGGTGGCCTTTCTGGCCTGACTGTTGTGAGCGGCAGCACCACGCTGGCCCCCGGCGCAGAGGTGGTAATTGGCGGCTGGGCCATTAATGATACCGTAGGTGACGTAGGCCTGTATGTACAGGGCGGCTTTGGCGATGCCAATAATATTGCTGATTATATGCAGTACGGTGCCAGCATTGGCAGTGCCGGCCGAGAAGCGGTGGCACAGACAGCCGGCATATGGACGGCTGGCGATTTTGTAAGCGGCATTTCGCCCTTTACGTATATTGGTGATGGCAACCAGAACGGTGCAACCTTCTGGGAGGGCAGCAGTAGTGCCCCTGCCGGCGTTATTACCCCCACGGTACAGGCCAGCAACCTGGCATTCAACAATGTGGGCGATTCGGTTCTGACCCTGAGCTGGACGCCCGGTAACGGTACCGGCAGCATTGTGCTGGGCCGTGGTGGCAAAGGTGTAAACGGCAACTTTTTACCTGCCGATAGTGTGTTTTACAGCGCCAGTGCCCAGTTTGGCAGTGGCGATAATATAGGCCCTAACTTTGTTTTGTATGCTGGTATGGATAGTACGGTAACCATTACAGGCCTGAATGCCGGTATTGAGTACCATTTTGCGGTACTGGCTTATAATGCAGATACAGCAGATATTAAATACCTGCGCAGCCCATTACCCAGGGCATCAACCATAGCCAATGACTCGGTACTGGCCCCTACGGTAGCAGCCAGCAATATTTTGGTACCTGAAGTGACTGATACCAGCATGCTGGTAACGTGGACTAACGGCAATGGCCAGGGCCGTGTGGTACTGGCGCGTGCCAACCAGGGTGTGAATGGCAACTTTTTGCCAATGGATGATGTGAGCTATACCCCCGGTGCTAATTTTAACGACGGCGACAGGATAGGCCCCAACTGGGTGGTGTATGATGGCACTGGCGATACCTTTGTGCTGAACGGCCTAACCCCCGGTGTTACTTACCATTTTACGGTAATTGAGTACAACCAGAGTGGCTCTGGCAATGTGATTCGTTACCTGCGTGCGGGCTTCCCTCGTGGGCAACAGTTGGCCGCCGAGCCCATTACCACCCCTGCCATTACGGCTACAGCCACCGCTGCCACCAATGTGACAAGCAACAGCGCCGAGCTGAACTGGACGCCAGGCAGCGACAGTGAAGGCACTTTGATTTTGGTGCGCGAGGGCAAAGGCATACACGGTGGCTTTTTGCCTATGGATGATGTAGCCTACACCCCCGGCAACCCCTTTGGCACCGGTGATAATATTGGGCCCAATGAGGTGGCTTATGTAGGCAGCAACAGCACGTTTACGCTTACCGGCCTGAACCCAAGCACTGAGTACTTTTACACAGCCATTGCTTTTAATGAAAGCGGCGGCGGGTTGTTTTACAGGTATTTTGCCGGGTTTACCAACCGGGTAAGCTTTACTACTGCCTCTGGCACGCGTACCGGTATTGCCGCCAGCCAGGAGCAGGCCAATATACGGGTATTTGGTGGCCAGGGAGCCATTATGGTACAGTTTGCCAGCACAGAAACTGCCAGCAGCCTGGTACAGGTGTATGATATGAGCGGCCAGCTAGTCACCCAGGTAGACAACCGCAGCCAGGGCCAACGCGAGTTACAATTGCCTGCCCAGGCCAACCAATTGTACGTGGTGCGCACCAGCAATAGCGCCAGCAGCACTACGCAGCGGGTATTGGTACGCTAAAGCAATGAATAATTAATAGTGAACAATTAATAATTTGTGGCCTAAGGCCACCAGACTCAAAAAGGCCGTTGCATGCAACGGCCTTTTTGTTTGTTGGGTTGGGTACAGATTAGACGTTGGTTGACCTGTTGGCGCTAATGAGTAACTGGAACAACACAGCCAGGCCTACCGTAACCCCTACGCCTATGAAGTTAAACCACAGGTAGCCATAGTCAGTGAGGTTAAAGAGAATAATCACGTAAGCCTGTGAGATGAGGGCCGCCGCAAAGATGGCGTTGCCGCTGATTTTTTTGATGAAAAAGGCCACCAGGAATATGCCCAGAATGGTGCCGTAGAATAAAGACCCAATGATGTTAATCAGCTCTACCAGGCTTTCAACCTGCCGGGCAATTAATGCAAAAACAATGGCTATGCCCCCCCACATAAGGGTAAGCAGGCGCGAAGTGCGCACACCAGCGGCACCATCATGGTGCCTGCCACCCAGGCGCTTATAAAAATCAATCATAGAGGTAGAGGCCAGCGCATTGAGCTCTGACGAGGTAGACGACATGGCCGCCGAGAAGATCACGGCAATTAACAGCCCCACCACCCCCTGGGGCAGGTATCCCATAACAAAAGTCAGAAACACATAGTCAGAGTCTTTGGCCTCGGCTTGATCATCTACTTGTTGAATCAACTTAAAGGCCCTGCTCCGCAGGGTATCTACCTCTACGCTGGCCTTGTTCAGGGCGGTAGCAGCCTGGTCAATGGCGGCATCGTCATTGGCATCAAAGGCCTGCAACAGTTCATTGATGCGTTGCTGCTTTTGGCTGTGCACCTCAGAAAACTGCTGACTCAGGGCCTCGTATTCAGGGGCATATACTGAGTTGGTAACCTCATTGACCTGGGTAGTGTGGAAAATGAGGGGCGGCTCTTGAAACTGGTAAAACACAAATACCATGATGCCTACAAACAGAATGAAAAACTGCATGGGCACCTTGAGCATGGCATTGAACATCAGGCCAATGCGGCTTTCGGCCACGTTTTTGCCTGTGAGGTAGCGCGATACCTGGCTTTGGTCAGTACCGAAGTATGACAGAAACAGAAATATGCTGGCAAACAGGCCTGACCAGATGGTGTAGCGCTTGTTGAGGTCAAACGAGGCATCTACCGCATTGAGCTTATCCATTTTGCCAGCCACACGCAGGGCATCGTTAAATGATACGTTCTCTGGAAAGTAGCTTACAGTAATGAAGAAGGCCAGAAACATGCCGCCCATGATAATGGCCATTTGCCATTTTTGGGTAAGGCTCACAGCTTTGCTACCCCCCGCTACGGTATATACTACTACCAGCACCCCCACGGCAATGATGGTGGCGTTAAGGTTCCAGCCCAGAATGGCACTGACAATAATGGCCGGTGCATAGATGGTAAGGCCAGCGGCCAGGCCCCGCTGTACCAGAAACAGGGCCGCCCCCAGCAGGCGCGTTTTCAGGTCAAACCGTTTTTCAAGAAATTCATAGGCCGTATATACCTTTAGCTTGTAATAAATGGGTATAAACACTGCGCAAATGATTACAAGGGCAATAGGCATGGCAAAGTAGTTTTGTACAAACTCCATGCCCTTGTCATAAGCCAGACCCGGGGTAGATAAGAAGGTAATGGCGCTGGCCTGAGTGGCCATGACCGACAGGCCAATGGTGCCCCATTTCATTGATTTGCCCCCTAGCAGGTACGACTCAAGGTTGTTGTTTTTGCGGGTTTTCCAGGCGCCGTAAAATACTATAAACAGCAGGGTGCCTAGCAATACCACCACGTCAATAATGTGCAGTTGCATAACGGTTATTGGTAAGCCCTGGTAAACAGATAAAACAAAAGTATGAGTACAGCCAGGTTGGCAATTACCAGCAGGTAAATGTTACGCCATGATTTTAAAAATGGCGGCGGGGTTTGTTCATCATTGTTCAGGGCCATAGATGCAGTTTTTTAGAAAAGCCGAAAATAGCCAAAAGGCCGGTATAATAAAATAGTACTTATACATACAACAGCCGGGCACGATGAACAGCACCTAAGGCTGTTTGAAATACAGTTTTTAGTTAGATTTGCAGCCAATTATGAAAGATCAAGAAACGTTACAGGATATTTTAACCAACGCCGCCAGCACTGAGGCGGGCGTGCGGTTTATTGAGGGCGAACACAAAGAGCAGTTAACTAGCTATAAAGCGCTGAGGCATCGGGCCCTGTCGTTTTTGTGGCACTTTCAACAAAAAGGCATGGAGGCCGGCCATGAGGTAATGGTGCTGTTGGGTAGCAACCAGCAGTTTATTGATGCTTTTTGGGCGGCCATTATGGGCGGTATTGTGCCTGTGCCCCTGGCTGTGGGCATTAGCGACGAGCACAAAGCCAAGGTATTTCATGTATTTGCCAAGCTTAAAAACCCGTTTTTATATACTGACCGGGCCAACTTTAACCGCCTGGAGGCCTATGCCAATACCAGGGGGCTAACCGAGCCACTGGCACAACTGAAGGCCTGCACGCTGCTGATTGAGGATATTTATGAACTGACGCAGCAGGGCGCAGTACATAAGGCAGCCCCTACCGACACGGCCTTTGTGCAGTTCTCGTCAGGCAGTACCGGTACGCCAAAGGGCATAGTGCTAACCCACAGCAACCTGTTGCATAATATTGATGCCATGATTGA
>CAZXTW010000545.1:0-210 GCA_964643525.1 uncultured Roseivirgaceae bacterium | reverse complement strand
GGGGCCATACACAGCAACGACCGTTATTGCAGCTGGATGCCGCTGACGCACGATATGGGCCTGATAGGCTTCCACCTGAAGCCAGCACGCCTGGCGATTGAGCAGCACCTGATAGCTACCGACCTGTTTGTGCGCCGCCCCATGTTATGGCTGCAAAAAATTAGTGAGCACAGCTGTACAGTAACCTGCTCGCCCAATTTTGGGTACAAA
>CAZXTW010000544.1:0-4901 GCA_964643525.1 uncultured Roseivirgaceae bacterium | reverse complement strand
GAGGCAGCCATTTTGTTTGTGAACCTGCACGACGATACCGAGAAGCTTGTGTACATTTTGAATATGAAAAAGCAGTTTGATGGGCTTCCGTATGTGGTTACGTTAGATAATGGCAACCTGAAGGGTACCTTCCACTCGGCAGGGGTGACCCACACCATTAGCAAGCACGAGATTGCCTCAAAGCTGCTGGCCAGCTATATTTTTGAGCCAGAGGTGGCTGCCTATAGTGAAGACATTATGTCGTACGCTGAAGCCGACAGCGATTATGACATTAAGCAGTTTAAGGTCATGGACCATAACCCGTACATTGGCACCCAGTATGAGTATGCCTTTTTAGATTTGAAGAAGCAGTTTAACTGTATTTTAATTGGCATTAGCAAACTGGTAGATGCCGCCACCGGCGAGCGCCAGCTATTGAAAAACCCTGAAAATGATGTACGCATTGCCTCAGGCGATTACCTGATTATGATCATGAACCGCGGAGCCCAGCAAGCCATCCATGAGCTATTCCAAACTGAAGAGGGGCGATAAGTGTTAGAAGTTGGATGCTAGAGGTATGAAGCTAGAGGTAAGATGTTAGAAGGTGGATAATAGAGTTTTTCTAACCAAGCTTATTTAAATGTTTGCCACTTTTTGTGGAGTGAGTTCAGCATTTTTCCTATTTGATCTACGGTTTCTTTATGATTTATGTAGTTGCTCTTCGTGATATATTCACACTCATAGGCAAATTCTAACCAGGTTTTTGTTTCAGCGCACGACCCCAATGCAATGAGTAGATGATGCTTAAACATTTTTTCTTGCGTCCTTTTGGCCCATCATTCACTGATGTTGGCAGCAATTGACCTTGATGACCTGATTATCTGTGAGGTCAGTGAATAGGTTTCTTCTCTGGGAAACAACTTAGCCAGATGAAACACCTCCATAGCAAAGCTGAATGATGTTTGGTATACTTTTAAATCAGTGTACGAGACAATCATCTGGGGTTGTCAATTAATCTAAACTCTAACGTCTAAACTCTAACTTCTATCGGCTATTTCGCTTTCTATCTATCTCCTGTGTAAAGCGCACCAGGCTGGAAATGGTGAGGCCCTGCACCAGAATAGAGAAAACCACTACACTATAGGTGGTAGCAATAATGAGGTTGGTTACGGCCACACCGCCAATGGTAACTTGGGGTAATGACAGGGCCAGGGCTACTGAAATACCCCCACGCAGGCCCCCCCAGCTTAAAATGGCAATGGTATTGGGGCCAAACTTGCGCCCGCTAAACAGCTTAATGGGCGTGGCCACGCCTACAAAGCGCGCCAGCAACACCACCACAATGGCAATGACACCAGCCGAAAAATAATCGGCCCTGAACTTATCAGAGATATACACCATCTCAAGCCCAATCAAGATAAACAAAATGGCGTTCAGGGCTTCATCCAACAAATGCCAAAACTTAAATACATACTCGCCAGCAACGGTGCTAAGCTTTTGGCTGCGCCCCTTATTGCCTAAAAACAGGCCCATCACCACCATTGCCAACGGGGCCGAAACGTGGCTCAATTCAGCCAGCTTAGTGCCTGCCATAACCAGCGAGAGCGTGACCAGCACCTCCAGCTCTACATGGTTGTTGTCAATGGCCTTCAACAGGCGGAAGCCCGCCAGCCCCAGCAGGCAGCCCAGCAGCAGCCCACCGCCAACCTCAAGTACAAACAGGCTGGCAATACTCAAAAAGTTAGGGCCTTCGCCACCACCACCATGGCCGGCAGCCTCAGGAAAGGCAATATTGAGCAGGGTTAAAAACAGAACGACACCAATGCCATCGTTAAAGAGCGATTCGCCAGCAATTTTAATCTCTAAATCTTTTGATACGCCTATTTTCTTCACCAGGGCCAGCACTGCAATGGGGTCAGTGGGTGAAATCAACGCCCCGAAAACCAGGCAAATCGGGAAGGCCACCTGCATACCCAGCAGCTCAAACACGTAAAACATGAGGCCCCCCACAATAAAGGTAGATATGAGCGTACCCATAATGGCCAGGCTCAGAATGGTCCATTTATGCTCGGCCAACTTATTAAGGTCAATCCCCAGGGCCCCGGCAAACAGCAAAAAGCTCAGCATCACATCAAGCAGCACCTCCTTAAAGTCAAACTGTTCAAGCACATGCACTACGGTTTGCTGTATGGGGGGGTGAAAGTAACCTGCTACAATGGTAATGACAGATAGCAGCAGGGCCATTATCATTAACCCAATGGTAGAAGGCAGCTTAAGGAAATGGATGTTGATGTAGGTGAAGGCTGCGGCAAGAAATACAAGAATTGTAATCAGATCAAGGATGCTCATTTGTAATTACTTAAGTGGTGCAAGAGGCCCCGAGGCGGCATAACTTTAAAGGCAGGCAACTTGTATAGCCTGCTTGCTAAGTACGCCTCAAATTATTCATTAATGGTTTATGATAAAAGCTAAGAGCATTTATAAATGCTACACCCTAACCAGCATGGCCCCAAATGAGTAACCACCGCCAAAAACAGTAACCACGATTAGCTCTTGTTTTTTAAAGTTGGCTTTGTGCTGTGCCATGGCTATGGCACAGCCTGCGCAGCCTGTGTTGCCCAGGTACTGTACGTTAGAGATGGCCTTCTGCTCTGGAAGGCCCAGTGACTGCCCCACATTTTTGGTAATGCGCAAATTGGCCTGGTGGGGTATCAGGTAGTCAACATCACTTAACTCAAAGCCATTCTGTTCAACAATAGAGCGTGTAACATTGGCCATATAGGTGCAGGCATTGATAAATACATCGCGCCCGTTGGGCATAATAATACCGCTCTCAATGGGTTTCAAGGTAACGCTTTCAAAGGCTTTGCCCACGTTGCCTGCCCCACCGGTGGTCAGGTCAAGCACTTCATAATCAGTGTCGCTGGCCCGTTCTTTTGATATAAACATGGCTGCGGCCCCATCGCCCCACAAATGGCCCGATTTGAGGTCACTTACATTGTAATAGGCCGAGTTATGCTCTGACACCACCACCAGGGCTTTGCTGGCCTTACCCATGGCAAAATAGCCCTGCGCAATTTCTGCTGCATTTAAAAACGACGAGCAGGCCGTTGAAATCGTAACCACCGGTATATCGCTAATGTCAAGGTAATGCTGTAGGGCATGCCCCAGAGTGAAAATAGTATCGTGTGGGGTATAGGTAGCACCAATAATCAGGTCTACCTCTTCAACAGGGTAGGGTAGACTGGCTACAGCAGCTTTGGTGGCCTCAATGGCCATAGTGTGTGTGTTTTCGTGGCTGTCGGCCTTGCGGCGCTCATAGATGCCAGTGCGTTCCAGAATCCATTCGTCAGATAGGCCGTTAATGTCTTTAAAGTAATCGTTCTTGATAACCTGCGACGGCAAGTAACTGCTAATGGTATTTATAAACATAGTGCTGCCCGAGTTTTTGACAATTTGACAACAAAGTAAATAGAACTCTATGATATTTGAGTAATAATGCCACATCAATTTACAGTAATGTAATCTTACAGTATTTTTAGCTATGGCATACCACTTAGTTTATCTGGCCCACCAGGGTACCAGAGGCTAAGAACTTAACCCCAAACCCGTGGGCATTGTTTAAGCAATGGTGTGGCCATAGGTTGGCCCTAAACCGGACGCCACCTGTACCATAAACGATCAACCCAGATGTCTGTTTATTTTGTAAGTGTCTGATTGTTATGTGATTATGAGTTTTGGAACGTTATTTGCACGGCTAACGGTAATTACTACATCATCCGTATATTAAACAATTACAGCTTATGGGCGCAATTGCTATACAAATACCTGAAGTAGATGGCGAACAGGAAATTGAGGTAGAAGTAAAGATTAACGGAGTTAAGAAACAGTACAACTACCGTGTTGAAATTTTTTACTGGGACAACTGCCCCTTCCCGACTGATAACCGGGTAGAGTGCATTAAGAACCTGGTAGGCAGTTATGACCAGGAGTGGGAGCTTGCCCACATTGGCCTGCCAACTGACGAGTACATACCCATTACCTTCCGTAAAAAGGTACATAATTTGGATGTGGTGTAGGAGGCACTGCCCCAATACATCTCAGGCCTTAGCGTTGCAGAACAGCAACGACGAATCGCCATAGCTCAAAAAGCGGTACTGCTTTTGCAGTGCCGCTTGGTATATTTTTTTCCAGTCGCTGCCAGTATAGGCAGCAATGAGCATAATTAATGTGGAGCCTGGTTGGTGAAAGTTAGTCACCAGGGCATCACATACCCTGAACCTGTAACCCGGAAATATGAATATTTCCGTATTGCCGGCCAGTTGGTGTATGCCTTGCTGTTCCATTAAGGCCAGTATTTTTTCGACGGCAGCCCCAAGGGTGGGTAGTTCAGCTTCATTATGGCCATAGGGTGCCATCTTGGGTATATTAAATTTGGTGCCCTGGCCCTGTAGCAGTTGTACCCCGTACCAATAAATACTTTCCAGCGTTCGCATACTGGTGGTGCCAGTAGCCACTACAGTACGGCCATTTAACAGGGCTTGCAGGTTTGCTTTGGTAACAATTACCTGTTCGGCATGCATAGGGTGCTCAGTAATATTGCTGCTTTTTACTGGCTGAAAGGTGCCCGCCCCCACATGCAGGGTAAGGTACTCAATGGGTATGCCCTGTTCTTGTATTTGTGCCAGAATGCCCTCAGTAAAATGGAGGCCTGCGGTAGGGGCGGCCACGGCCCCGTCATTGGCTGAGTACACCGTTTGGTAGCGCTGCCTGTCATTTGCCTCAGCGGCTCTGTTCAGGTAGGGGGGTAGGGGTGTCTGGCCAACGGCATGCACCAGCTCTGCAAAGCTAAAATGTTGGGGCTGCCAGCTTAGCTCTACCTGTTGCTTTTGCCTGTTCACCAGCGTTGCTGTAATGGTTAC
>CAZXTW010000543.1:0-4907 GCA_964643525.1 uncultured Roseivirgaceae bacterium | reverse complement strand
AGGGTTGGCTGCGCATCTTTTAGGATGTAAGCAGCGTGTTTATTGAGGTTGGCCAGTTGGGCTGGGTCAATAGGCACATAAGCCGCCCCCGTTTTAAGAATAGCCAGCAGGGTGGGCACCAGTTGTTCTGATCTGTGCATCAACACAGCAATGCGTTGGTCCTTGCCTACTTTGTGGTGGTGCACCAGCGTACGGGCCATGGCCAGCGCCCTGTATTCAAGCTCAGCATAGGTAAGCTGTTGGCTTTGGCAGGTAATGGCCACAGCGGTGGGTTGCTGCTGCGCGGCGGCGGCCACGTAAGCTACCATATTGTTGTGGGCAGGTGCCCTGGCTTGCAGGCCTGGGTTAAAGCTCATAACCAGCAGCCTCGTTTCTGCCTCGCTTAACATAGGCAGCTGGCCAATGGCCATATGCTGGTTAGCGGCTACGCAGTTTATGATGTTGGTCAGGTGGCCCAGCATGCCCTGAATTTTTTGTGCCTTAAACAGCGCTGTATTGTAGTTAATACTGAGGTGCAACTGGTTTTGGCTAATAGCAAAGGTAAAGGTAAGGTCAAACCTGCTGGTAGTGGTTGGTGCCTGCCAGGGGCGCACGTTGAGGCCACCATTGGTGGGGCCAGCAAGGCCAGCAGGGGTAGATTCAGTATGCTTGAAAATAAGCAGCACATCAAACAACGGATGGTGGGCCAGGTCATGCACCGGGGCCAGGTCATCTACCAGTTGATCAAAAGGGTACTGCTGGTGCTGGTAAGCAACCACTGTGTTTTGATGCACCTGCTGCAACAGCTCAGCAAAGGTTTGCTGGGGCTGCACGGCATTTACCAAGGGTAGCATATTGGCATAAAAGCCTACCTGGTTTTCAAGCTGTGGATGCTCACGCCCGGCTACGGGTGTGCCCAGCACAAATTGTTGCTGCCCGGTGTAGCGGTACAGCAGTGCCAGCACGGCAGCGTGTAGCGTCATAAACAGGCTGGCATTGTTGTAGCTGGCCAACTGGTTAAGCTGGCCCAAATGCTGCTGGCTTAAATGGGTACTTACGGCCGCCCCCTGGTAGGTTTTTACAGCGGGCCGGGGGTAATCATACGGTAGTTTGATCACAGGCACACCTTTGGCAAACTGTTGCGCCCAGTACTTTTTATGCCGGCCCAGCTGCTGGCTGGTATGGCGGTGCTGTTGCCAGTAAGCATAGTCTTTATATTGTATGGGCAGCGGTTCAAGGTTAACCTCCTGCCCGGCCACCGCTGCATTGTATGCCATAACCGCTTCTTGTAACAGGCGCTGCACCGACCACCCATCTGCAATAATATGGTGCATGTTAAGCAGCAATACGTGGTGCTGTTTGGCCAGTACATATAACTGAGCATAGAGCAATGGGCCCTGGGCCAGATCAAACTCATGCTGTTGCGCCATGGCCATGGCCTCGTTCAAGGCGGCAGTAGTGTCAGGCACATGGCTTATGTCTTGCACCTGCAGGGCAAGGCTGGCCTGCCCGGGCGCATCAATATGCTGGCAGGGCTGGCCGTTTACTACGGCAAAGCGCGTGCGCAGGCTTTCGTGGCGCCCCACCAGGCTGTTGAGGGCTTGCTGCAGGGCGGCCTGGTTCAGAGGGCCTTCCAGCTGCCAGGCTACGGGCAGGTTATAGGCGGTGCGCTGCTCTTCAAACTGGTGCAGCACCCACAAGCGGCGTTGCCCGTATGACAGCGGGTAGTAGTTTTGTGGAGGCGCAGGCAGTAAGGCCTTAAAGCCCTGCCGGGTAAGCCCATTAATTATTTGTGACAGGCCTGCAATGGTTGGGGTGGCAAAAAAGGCACCCAAATCAACCTTATAGCCTGTTTGCTGGTGTATGGTGGCAATTACTCTGGTGGCTTTTAACGAGTGGCCACCCAACTCAAAAAAGTTGTCATGTATGCCCACCCTGGTATGGCCCAGCACCTGGCACCAGACCTGCCCAAGCTGTTTTTCAAGGGCATTGCGTGGGGCCACATACTGGGTGGTGGTGCTTTCGTGCACATCAGGCAGGGGCAGGGCATGCCTGTTTACCTTACCATTGGCTGTTACCGGAAAGGTGGGCATGCCCACCAGAAAGGCAGGCACCATGTACTGGGGCAGTAGCTGCAGCAAATGCTGCCGCAGGGCCTCTTTAGCAATGGTGGTTAAAGCACTGTAATAGCCAATTAGGGTTTGGCTGCCATCTTTGGCTCGTTGGGCCAGTACAAGCGCCTCGTCAATGCTGGGGTGCGCCAACAGGGCGTTTTCTACTTCGCCCATTTCAACACGGTAGCCCCTGATTTTAACCTGCTGGTCACGCCGCCCCATAAACTCAAGGGTGCCGTCGGCATGCCAGCGGGCCAGGTCGCCGGTGCGGTACACACGGTCGTGGCCCAGTGCTTTTGCTTTGGCAAACTGATGGGCAGTAATGGCATGCCTGTTTAAATAGCCATTTGCCAGGCCGCTGCCAGCAATCACAAGCTCGCCGGTAATGCCAAGGCCTACCGGGTGCAGGTGCTCATCAACCACATATACCTGTGTGTTTGCTATTGGCTTGCCAATGGGCACGTGGTGGTGGCTGTCAGTAAGTTCAGCCACGTTAAAAGCAGTGGCCACCACGGTAGCCTCAGTTGGGCCATACAAATTCCATAGCTCACCATCAGCAGGCTTTAGGGTAAGTGCCTTTTTGCAATGAGTAAGCGAGGCAGCTTCACCACCGAAGTATATTTTCTTAAGCAGGCCAAGACTTTCTGGGCTCATTTCAACAAGGTTATTGAACAGGGCCGTGGGCATAAAAGCAAAGGTTATGCCCTGCTGGGCAATCAGGTGCTTCAGGTAATGGGGTTGCAAAAATTGCGCCTTGCTCACCATATGCAGGGTGGCCCCGTTGGTTAGCGCACCAAACAGGTCAAACACAGCACCGTCAAACACATAGTTGGTGACTTGCAGCAGCTGATCGGCCGGAGTAAACTGTACAAAGTTGGTGGCCTGCACCAGCTTGACTACCGCTTTGTGGGGCACCATAACCCCTTTGGGCTGGCCAGTAGAGCCAGAGGTATATATGATGTAGGCCAGGCTGTTGGATGTAGCCGCCAGGGCTGGGTTGTCAGCACTGTATTGCGGCAATAGTGTGCCCAGCTCTGTGAGGTTATATACCAACGTTTGCAGCTCGTTGCTGGCCGGGTGGTGGTCATCACTGAGTATTAGCGGTAACTGGGCATCGGTAGCCATGTAGCTAATGCGCTCAGTGGGGTATTCAGGGTCAATAGGTACAAAGGCGGCACCTGTTTTCAGTACGGCCAGCATGGCCACCACCAGCCACTCATTGCGGTGGGTAAGCAGGCCTATTCTATGGTCAGGCCCAATGGCGTGTACCTCTACAAGGTAGTTGGCCAATTGGTTGGCGCGCTGGTTCAGGGTGCTGTAGGTAAGGCCCTGGCTGCTGGCACTGTGGGCCACCACGGCCATTTGCGTGGGCTGCTGGCTGGCCTGCTGTTCAAACAGGCTTACCAGCGTTTGTGATGCGGGCCATTCGGTACTGCTTTTGTTAAAGCCTTTCAGCACCGTGTAGGCCTCATCGGCCAGCAGGTACTCTGCCCGGTTTATGGGCAGCCAGGGCTGCTCGGTTAAGCTTTCAACAATTTGGCCAAAGTGGGCCGCCATTCGGGCCATGCGTTCAGGGCTGTATAAGTCAGTGTTGTAGTTCCACAAAGCTTCAATGCCATGGGCGGTATCAACAAAGGTGAGCGTGAGGTCAAACTTACTGAGCGCATAATTGGTAGTAATAGCTTCTACAGCCAGGGCACCACCATCAGCCTCATTGGCCGGTGCAGAAACAGCCTTGTTGTGCATGGTTACCATTACATCAAATACAGGGTTGCGCGCGGTGCTGCGCACAGTTTGGTGCTGTTGCTGTAGCTGCTCTACCAAATCATCAAAAGGGTACTGCTGGTGTTTGTAGGCTGCCAGGGTATTTTCTTTTACCTGTGCCACCACCTGCTCAAAGCTGTGCTCAGGGTTTAACCGGTTGCGCAGGGCCAGGGTGTTTACAAAAAAGCCTATCTGGTTTTCCAGGTCGGGGTGCTGGCGCCCTGCCATGGGTGTGCCTACAATCAGGTCTTTTTGGTTGGTGTAACGGTACAGCAATACTTTAAATGCCGAAAGCAGTATTACAAAAAGACTGGTGCCTTTTTGTCGGGTATATTGCCGCAGGGCCTGCTCTGCCTGCTGGGGCAGTTGTGTGGGCAGGGTTTTACCATTCAGGGTACGTTGCCGGGGCCGGGGGTAATCGGCCGGCAGGTCAACCACCGGTAGCTGGCCGTGCGCTGCTTTCAGGGTTTTTAGCCAGTAGGCCTTGTGTTGGGCCAGTTGGGTGCCCCTAAGCTGCTGGTTTTGCCAGGCCGCATAGTCTTTGTATTGTATGGCCAGCGGAGGCAGGGCAGGGGCCTTGCCAGCAGCCAGAGCCTGGTAGGCCTTGGTGAGGTCTGCAATGAATACATCTGCCGACCAGCCATCGGCAATGATGTGGTGCATGTTAAAGCAAAACAGCCACTGACCGCCCTCAATTTTTATGAGGATAGCCCTGAACAGGGGGCCCGCTTCAAGGTTAAAGGGCTCAATGGCCGCAGCATCAATTATTTGCTGGGCGGCCTGTTGTGAGTCAGGCTGGGCCGAGAGGTCAACCTCCTGCCAATAGTCAGGCAGCTTTTCTGGTGCTATAATAAACTGCCGGGGCTCATCGCCCACCAGGGCAATGCGGGTACGCAGGCTTTCGTGGCGCTGCACTACGGCCTGCACGGCCTGCTGTAGGGCCGTGGCGTTAAGCGTAGGCCCCAGCATACGAGCCAGTGGCAGGTGGTAGGCTGTGCCAGCAGCACCTATCTGGTGGATTACCCACAGGCGTTTTTGTGCATGCGAAAG
>CAZXTW010000542.1:0-4909 GCA_964643525.1 uncultured Roseivirgaceae bacterium | reverse complement strand
CTAAGGCCGCCCCCAAGCACTTCGGCATAAATTTTGGCGCCGCGTGCTTTGGCATGCTCTAATTCTTCTAATATCAGCACCGCAGCACCTTCGCCAAGTACAAAACCATCACGGTCTTTGTCAAACGGGCGCGAGGCGGTGGCAGGGTCGTCATTTCTTTCAGAAAGGGCTTTCATAGCATTAAAGCCGCCAATTCCGGTTGCGGTGACGGCAGCTTCTGAACCTCCTGTAATGATGACATCGGCTTTACCGAGTCTGATGTAAGTATGTGCATCAATCAACGCATTTGAGGCTGAAGCACAGGCAGAAACGGTGGTAAAGTTAGGGCCCCTGAACCCATAACGGATAGAGATAAGGCCGGGCGATATGTCGGCAATCATCTTAGTGATGAAAAAGGGGTTAAAGCGGGGCGTACCGTCGCCTTTGGCAAAGTTTGACACCTCGTCCTGAAACGATCGCAAACCGCCAATACCGGTACCCCAGATTACGCCGGCTTTATCCAGGTTTATTTTTTCTGGTTCGATGGCTGAATCTTTGAAAGCCTCATCGGCAGCAACCACAGCAAACTGGCCACAGCGATCTAATTTTCGGGCTTCCTTTCGGTCAAAAAAGTCGGTAGGGTTAAAACCTTTCACTTCGCAGGCGAAGCGCGTTTTGAACTTTTCAGCATCGAAAAGAGTAATGGGGCTAGCGCCACTCACTCCATTAGAGAGGCCCTCCCAATAATTGGATAAGGAATTTCCTATGGGAGTGAGTGCGCCCATCCCAGTAACCACAACTCTTCTCAACTTCATAAATTGGTGGTAAACAGGTAAGGGGATGTTTAGTTTACGTTCTCCTGTAAGTAGGAAACGGCTTGGCCTACAGTTGCAATATTTTCAGCCTGATCGTCGGGTATAGAAATATTAAATTCTTTTTCGAACTCCATGATCAATTCTACGGTATCCAAAGAATCGGCACCAAGATCATTGGTAAAGCTGGCATCTTCAGTCACCTCCGACTCTTCTACGCCAAGTTTGTCAATGATAATACTTCTAACTTTTTGTGCTATTTCAGACATTTTCAAAGAGTTTAGTTAAATACAACTGCAAAGAAATGGATTAAATACAAATATATCAAACAATTTTTCATTCGCTGAATCGACGCACATAGCCCTTCTGAAAGCATTATTGCCTATTATGGGTAGCATTTTTTTTAATAAGTACGGCGGCATCAGGCAATTTTATTTGCTTTCTGGTACTTTTGCTCCCAGCCGTTAAATTTCCTGCATACTGCGCCTGCCTCTATGAAAAAGACCAAGCTGGTTGTTAACTACGACTATGATTTTGATCTGTATGGTATGATCTCGCCCAGCAAAGAGTATACTTTGGCCTGGCACCTGAACAGGGGGCTGGGTATAAGGCTGGTTAAAGAGGCAGACATGCAGTTTGAAGTGGCAGGCCAGCGCACTGTGTACATCTCAAATTACGTATGCCATTGCCAGCATTATATTGTGCGGCTGCTACGCAACAAACCTGCCGAAGGGGCTGGCACTGGCTTTGCCTGGCTGTTACCTGAACTTAAAGAATTTGATTATTTTTTGTTGTTACAGGGCCACCATAACTTGTTTGACGGCCCAGAGCACAGGCAGCATTTAAATAATTTGGCCGTTATTCAATACTTCACTAAAATTGATACCGCAAACCTGAAGAATCGCGAAAACCTGATCTTCTGACTGCATATCCTAATCATATCTATAACCACCATGAAAAGCGACATTGTTTTTAACAAATCAAAAATCGTGGCTACGGTTGGCCCTGCAAGCAATAACAAAGAAACGCTCAAAGAGCTTATTCTTGCTGGTGCCGACGTATTCCGGCTTAATTTTTCGCACGGCACCCATGATGCGCACCGCCAGGTGATTACCTACATCAGAGAGCTGAACGAAGAGCTGGGCACACATGTGTGCATTTTGCAAGATTTGCAAGGCCCCAAAATACGTACCGGCGAGGTGATGGATAATGGGGTAAATTTAGAGGCAGGGCAGGAGTTGATCATTACCACCGACAATGTTGTTGGCGACAGCCGAAAGGTAAGTACTTCATATACCAGCCTGCCTACTGACGTTAGTATTGGTGATACCATTCTGGTTGATGATGGCAAGCTTGAGTTAGAAGTGGCCGATTGCCGTGGCCAGGAGGTACACACCCGTGTGGTACATGGTGGTGTTTTGAAATCAAGAAAGGGGATTAACCTGCCTTTTACTAATGTTTCGGCCCCCTCACTAACAGATAAAGACGAGCAAGACCTTGAGTTTGGCCTTCAGTTTGATCTTGATTGGGTGGCCCTGTCATTTGTACGCAGTGCCGATGATATTATTACTTTGAAAGACCGCATTGCTGATGCGGGGCGTAAAACCAGGGTAGTGGCTAAAATTGAAAAGCCAGAAGCCATTAAAAACATTGACAGCATTATTGATGCTACCGACGCAGTGATGGTGGCTAGGGGCGACCTGGGGGTGGAGATGTATATGGAAGAAGTGCCCATGCTGCAAAAAATGATTGTACAAAAGTGCAATGCAAAAAATAAGCCCGTGATTATTGCTACCCAAATGATGGAGAGCATGATAGAGAGCCCACGGCCCACACGGGCAGAAACCAATGATGTGGCCAATGCAGTGCTTGATGGGGCCGATGCGCTCATGCTTTCGGCAGAGTCGGCCGCTGGTAAATACCCTGTACAAACAGTTAAAACTATGGTGCGTACCATTGCCAAAGCTGAAGAACAGGGCGATATTTATGACAAGCATTTTCCTATTGACCCAGCCATACCCACTGCTGTGAATGATGAGCTTGTGGCTGCTGCCTGCAAACTCTCACATGAAATTGGTGCCAAAGCCATCGTAGGTATGACCAAATCGGGCTATACGGGCTTCCGGCTGTCAAGCCACAGGCCTAAGGCTAACATATTTATCTACACCAACAACAAGCGCCTGCTCAATACCATTAACCTGTATTGGGGTTTAAGGGGCTTTTATTACGACGAGAAGTCAAGCACCAACGAAACCTTTAGTGATATTGAGCACCATTTACGGCAAAAGGACTATCTACACAAAGGTGATACGTTTGTGACCACTGCCAGCATGCCATTGCATTGGGAGCAACGCACCAATATGTTAAAGGTTAATATCGTTTCTTAGAAAAAACAGTTATTTGCTATTGGTTCTTTCGGCCTGCCCTGGCAGGCCGGGGGCCACCAGCAGCACTTCCTCTTCCTTATCTACCAACATGGCCCCAGGGGGCAGGTGCCTGGTTTTGCGCACAAACTTGCGCCGCGTGCAGGTTACCGGGCATAGCGAATCGTTTTTACGCTTTGAGTACCAGGCGGCCAACTGGGCGGCGCCTTCTTTCACTGTGCCAGGTACGGGCTTACCAGGCTGCCGCTTAATGATTACATGCGAGCCGGCTACATCTTTGGCATGCAGCCATAAATCTTCTTTATGGGCATATTTAAGGGTAAGTACATCATTGTTTTTGGCGTTTTTACCTACCCAAATGGCATGCCCTTCAAGCATCCAGGGGTGGTAAGGCAGGCTTTCGGCCTCTGCCTCCTGTTTAGGGGTCAGGTTATTGTCTTTCAGGTACTTACGTAATGTCTTAATGTCATCAAATTGTGCTATAGCTTGGCGGTGGGCCGTTAGTTGCTCTTGCTGGGCTTCCCGGGCCTCAATATTTTCGGCCAACTTGTCGTGTTCTACCTTTTGGTTTTTGGCTTTTCGGTAATACACTGCAGCATTTTTTTGCGGGCTCAGGGTGGCCTTGAGCTTAATCGTAATTTCCTGGTCAGTATAAAAGTTATGCAGGGTGGCCTGCTTTTGGCCTGCGTTGATGTGATGCAGGTTGGCCATAATAATGTTGGCCCATTGCTCATACTGCATTTCGTCAAGTAGGGTTTCATACCTGGCCATGGTTTTGGCTATGTACTGGCGGCCCTGTTTCAGCTTTTTATCTAACAGCCTGGTGGCCTGGTGCTGCTCGCGCCACAGGTAATAATGGTGGGTATACGCTTTATAAAACGTATTCATTGCCTGCAGGGGGTCGGTTGGCAGGGGGGTAGTGTTGGCTGTGGGCAGCAGCGTGAGGTAAGGCTCGTGGTTATGGTAACCTATGGCATAGGTGGGGTGTTGCAGTTGCTGTAGGGTATGTGACAGGTGCGCCCATTGTTGCGCCAGGGGCAGGTCAGGGCTATAGCCTTGTGCACTCAGGTATTGTTTGATGGTGCCATCAAACGTGGGGAACACCACGCGCAGTTGCCCGTTGGCTTCGGTAAAGGCCGCTTCAGTTTGTGCCAGCTGCCGGTCAAGCGCAGCAGGGTTTAGGGCTTCATCATTTTTAAGCTTATTCTTAAATAGCAGTGTGGGTTGCCCATTTTCAATAAGCAGTACATTGCTTTTAAGGCCATACATTTTAAACAACAGCTGTAGGCCGCCTTCAAGCAGCAGGCCAAAGCAGCGCTCGTGCTGGTATTGGCGCACGGCTGTAATGGGGCGGCCAAGGGCAGGGGTAAACAGGTCGGCACTATTTTTACGGCTGCGGTGGTACGTGTCAGGAAATTGCAGGCAGGTAAAGTCACTGCGTAGCACGGCATTAATATAAAAATCGGTCTGGCCATTGGTAAAGCCCAGCACCAGTTCATCTTTTTGCTGGCTAAAGCAGGTGGCCAGGCTGTAACCGGGCAAAATAGTATTAAGCCGCGCAGCCACCTGCCGCAGCATATAATAATTGTTCTGCATGGTTAAATGCTCACTTTTAGCCCGTCATAAGCCAGGCGTACATTGGCGGGCAACTCATCGTCAATGACTTTGTGGCGGCCCATGCGGTGGCTCATATGAATCAGGTAAGCCTGTTCAGGCTGCAACTCTTCAATCACC
>CAZXTW010000541.1:0-4919 GCA_964643525.1 uncultured Roseivirgaceae bacterium | reverse complement strand
TGAAGCCAATAATCATGCGCATCTTGACTGTATGGTGGGTTTTCAGTTACTGTTGCTACAGAACTGACAGACATGATTGGTGG
This sequence comes from uncultured Roseivirgaceae bacterium, assembly GCA_964643525.1. Lineage (GTDB taxonomy): Bacteria > Bacteroidota > Bacteroidia > Cytophagales > Cyclobacteriaceae > CAZXTW01. Next base: position 4,836 of record CAZXTW010000541.1, on the reverse strand, counting down.
AAAATTACGGCCCAAATTCTTTACCGTGTTGATGTCAGTAATTAACCCATAATAAGTTTTGGAGTTGTAGCTAAAGGTTACAATTTCATCAACAAGCTCTGAAGCAAATGTTTGAGACACATCAAAGGTACCATCGCCATTGTTTGCAGTAACTCGTATATCAAAGCTTTGTGGGTTGCTGAGGTCATAATCAAATTGCATGGGTGGTATAATGCCATTGCCACCTTTACCCAGAAACTGCACACTGTTTAAGGTTAGTTTGCCTTGGGGGGTGTACCCATCATAGTTGGCCGGGGGGGCATCTGCATATACCTCGTTGTTTATGAAAGAGTTTTCAGTTTCGGGTGCCAAACTGTAATCAGTATTAAGCCTGATTATTTTAGCAGCATTGTTATACAAGGTTTGCTGAATGGCCGCTATGTCGTTTTTATCAAGTACATTATTTTCAAGGTGTGCTGCGCAGCTTACGGTTACTGGTTGCTCATAACAGTTTTGATACGTATACTGATAATCATAACCCGTCCCGGTTGTTTTGTCAAGGTTTATTGCACTAAGCTTGTCATTGCGCAGCAAAACAATTTCGTTGAGCTTAAGGGTACTTACCGGAAAGCCATAACGATCAATACTGGGTAAAGTACCCGCCCCGCAGCCGTTATTAAATTTTTTAGGTAGGTAACCGCCTAGATCAGTTGCTTCAACCACACTGTTTGAGTTAACCAGTACAGCCTTTTCTAAATTCTGGGTTGTGCTTTTGGCATCGTTCCGGATATCTTTAATAAATAAGGCAGTATGTGAAGGGGTCTGGATTTTATCAAGGTAGTACAATTCTTTTTTACCCTTGCTAAAGTATTGGTTATTGGTGTCAAAATCCTGGCTGTACCCTATGCCTGGGTTACGCCAGGCATAATCGTCCGTCCACTTGCCATATTCAAAATTAACCCAGTAGCCTACATCGCCGGCATCAGCATAGCCATTGTCATTCACATCAATAAAATCTGGCCCGCACACAGTGGTTAAATACCACGTATAAGCATATTTTTCAGTTTTTTCTAACTGGTTAAAGGCCCTGCCTGTAGACTGATCAATGTTTTCAGTATACATATATTCGTCTTTGCTGTAGGCGGGTAATGCAAAATGGTAGGTAACACCACTTTCATTGGTGATTGAAAAGCCGCCTACCCGATCGCCACCGTCGCGCACCAAACCGGTTGACTGGGTATCAATAAAGCCTGCGGCTTTCGCTACCTGGTTGGTGGCAGTAATGTCATTGTCAGTATAGTGCTTTATAAACTTGCTGCCCGCCAGGGTATAGTTGTTAAAGTATGGGCTGGCGTTGGGTACAGGGTCATAATCAAAGTCCATGTCATTACTATTGGCCACAATATCTTGCGGGTTAGTGATGTAATTGGCAGAGAAATCATTCACAAAACGGAAAGATGCCGGGTGCAATTCGCTCATTTCAAGCCCGTTGGTCAAGGGCTCGTGCCGTACCAGATATTCAGAGCCATTTTTCTTGTTTTGCAATAATACGTTTTGTTGAAAAACATGCGGCCTGAAGGTACCTGATAAACCCTGTGCCGTTACGTTAAAGTCATCATAACCAACTAAGGTGCCACCCAGTTGTTTGTCAGCATCTTCCTCCTCATCATCTGGGTCTTGTAGGCGGTAGGCATCAAAAGCCTTATTATCAAGCTCTATGCTGCCAAGTGCCCTGTCAGTTGGGAAATAAAGGGCACCAGAGGCATCAACAGTGTTAGATTCATCAGACCAGTACCTTCTGTAGTTGTATGACAGGGTAACGCCTTTCCAGACGGGTAAGGTAAAGCCTGAAGCTTTGGTTTGAATTCTGCCGGCATTGCCGTTTTGATAAGAAGCCGTTACACCACCAAAAGAAGCAGAAATACCTCCGCTTGTTGATAAGGTAGAACCCAATGCCCCACGGCCTATGGTTAGTGCGCCGCCTCCGTTTGAACTGATAAAACCTCCAACCTGGCCAAGGTGGGTAAGCTTAAAGGCTTTGCTGCCGTCAATATTTTGGGATATTCTGGAGATTACATTCATGTTAGAGGTGGCACCAAAATGGGCGTACGGGTCACCTCCAAACGGATAAAAACCCACCCGAAAGTTGCCATTAATACCAACGCCACTATTTGGAGTCATTTGGCTGGGCAACCCAAAGGATAAATAGCTGCCCACACCTACGCCCTGGTAGGTATCTTTAGATACTGAAAGGCCCAATGACAGGTTCTGTGCCAAACCAATGTTTACTCCATAACTTTTGGTAGAGCCTCCCTGCCAAAAGTCACGAACGGTGCCGGGCATTTCCTTATGGTCATCGGCATAGCCACTTACACTTCGTGTAATGGCTCCAGGGTTCAGTACCCAGCCTAACCCTACCCAGCTGGCATCTTCATTGGTTTGGATGCCACCATGGTAGCTCAGCGACAAAGGGTATCCACCGCCAGGGCCTGGCACCTCTAACAAAGGCATGTTATATACAAAATCACCAGTAGCCAGGTTTACCAGGTCGGTGGTGTCAATGGGTTCAAAGCTGGTGGCTTCGGGGGCCGTAGGCCCTGAGGTAAGGGCATAGGTAATGGTGGGCAAGCAGGTGCTGAACAGTGTGTTGAGCACAAAAAACAGGGCTATACCCCTCACAAAGTGTTGGTTACGGAACATGGTTGTTACGTGGTTTGGTGGTTGTTAATCACAAAAAACTACAGCATAAAGCCTGGCCACAGGCCATGCACCATGCGCATATTACTAAACAGGTAGTTAGATATTTTGCCTGACCGTGTTAAAAGATTCAATGCCTTGATCAGGTTAGGTATAATGGCTGCTAAACAAATCTGGCGGCAAAAGTAAGGCTTTGGTTAGAAACTACAAAAAGCCCATTTTTAGAATGCCGCCTATGGTAACATGCCCAAATGGTGGCCAGGCGTAACCCAGGTTTAACACCGCACCCTGTAGTAAACCTATGCCTGCCTTGTAGGCAATTTGGCTGCAATAACTTATATTGTTTGTTTATGCATTATACATAAGGGACTGTCTTTAAGTTATTTATAGTACAATAGCCAAGTTGTACTTCTGCTTAGGTTGTTTGCCTTTGTGCCCAGGGCTTGCAAACAGCAGCATTTTAGCACTGCCTACTGAAATAGCTAAAATAATTACGCAATATATTTTCTTTAAATATTGCGCATAACCAGCAAGTATTCACTACTATAGGTGCTGTAAACTGTAGTTGGGCAATGTGTATGGTGCCTGCCTGTTGAAACCATATGGCCCGGCCCGGCGTAAAACAGGTAGCGACTTATTTTTTTACATGATTTACTTTTAGCCTATGCAAACTATTGTATCATTAGCCTACCAATACCGCCTGCTGCCATTTACGCCAAGTAAGGTTGAGCAATGGGCCCGGCAAGGCAAGTTGAAGCTGCTGCAAACAGCCGCCAGCTATGGCCTGTACAATATACGCCTGGCCGTGATAACCGGCATAGGGCAACACCCCCACCCTGCCCTGCTGCCGCTGGCCAGTGCCCTGATTGACGATGCCGTGCCGCTGGTATCTGAAATGGCCATGCAAACCGTTTTAGCACAGACCCCCGCCCCTGGCAAACCATTACTTGACCGCATAACTGCCAAAAGAAAGCACTGGGCAGATAAGGAAGCCGCAGAAAACTATTTAAGTAAAGAAGCGTGGCTGCGCTACAGCGGTGGTGATGATGAAAGTCCCGAAGGCAGGCAGCGGCCCAGTGAAAGGTTGATACGCAACCTGCAAGACATGCAAAGTAGCAACTATATGTATTAAGTAGGTATTGATGCTATCTATAGCTGCGGCTTAAAAATGAGCCTGGGTACTTGGTGGAGGTCATTGGTTTTAAACCTGAACTGTAAATGCCCGGTTTGCAGGCCAAATTCTTGCAGGTTTAGGTTAACCCATGGGGTGTTGCCTGCTTTTTGCCTGCTAAATACAAACATTAGGTTGGTAGCCGTACCAGAACCGTAGGTGCGCGGAAATATGAAATCGGCCACCGGTATGGTGTCAGGTTCAGGTAGGGTTAAATAGGTGAACTGGTCCATTCTGAAAGCCAGCGTGCGGATCATGTCACTAAATGAATCAAAGCCCTGTTGCATTTGGTACAGGGCCTCTTTGTTGTTGCGCGATAGGCCTACAATAAAGTAATAGTACTGGCCGTAATGGTTGCGCAATGAGTCAACCATGGCCTGGTTATATTCTGTTTTACCCAGGTGCTGGGCCACTAACAGGTCTGTGGGCCGGTAATTTACCGTGATGTTGTAGCCATTTACCTGCTGCTGTTGGGTTAAGCCATTTGCAGGGTTCTGGATGTAGGCCATCAGGTCAGGCTCAGTCAGTTCTGCTGGTGAACAACGGGTAAAAGCCACAACAAGGACCAGTAAGCGCATGAAAACCAAGGGGAAGCTGTGCATGGTAAAAAGTGTTTGCTTAAAAAGTTAGTACAAAGCTAATTTGAATTGGCTACTCTGCCGAGTTTTGAACCCATATTTTTATTTATTCCTAAGCAGTTTTAGTATTTAATGCCTGTAAGGCCTTGGGGTAAAGCTATTATCACAGCTTTTGCCGAAGTGCTGTAAGTGAACTATTTATTAACACTGTGCCTTTTATTGCTGGCTTTTGTCAATTAGTATTACATACTCTGTTACTTAAACCAGCTTATGTTATGACCAATGAGTTTGATAAACTGTTAAGAGAAACTTTTGAAGGCATTGTAATGAAAGCCCGCGGTACGGCTATTTTACCTTTTGGGCTTAATTATGAAGTGATTGCCAGCCTGTTTACGGCCAACCCTGTGATTA
>CAZXTW010000540.1:0-4945 GCA_964643525.1 uncultured Roseivirgaceae bacterium | reverse complement strand
ATACCAATGCCAAGCTGGCCGAGGCACAGGGCAATTTGGCTGCGGCTAACCAATACCTGAAGCAGGCATATGCTTATGCTATAAAAAATATGGATCAGATTGACAGCATACGCAGTGCCATGACCGCCCGGGAAGTGTCAAGACTTGAGAAACAATACCAGACTGCCGAAAAGCAACGGGAAATTCTGGCCCTGGGGTATAAAAACCAACAACAGATGGCACAAAACAACCTGCTATTGGTATTGGTAGGGGTGAGCCTTTTGTTGTTGATTGCCGGGGTGTTTACCTACCGAAAAATTAAAAGCAAAAATGAGCAGCTTAACCAGGCTGGCCGTAAACTGCAAGACAGCAACAATACCAAAGACAAGCTGATTGGCATGGTATCGCACGATTTGCGCCGGCCCATGGATAACCTGGGTATTTTACTACAGTTGATGGATGACCAGGATACCCGCTTGCTGTTAGAGCAAAACCCTGATTTTTTGGCTGATGTGAAAGACGAGTTTAAAACGGTAAATACCATGCTGCGCGATTTGCTGTTTTGGGTGCTGTTGCAGCGCGATAATATGGTATTTAAGCCACAGCAGTTTGCGTTAAATGCCCTTGTGGCTGAAAAGCTGAACCTGATGAAGCCGGTATTGCGCAACAAGCAGTTAAATATTGTACAACACAATACAGATTATGTGATTGAAACCGACCGGAATATGTTGCGGTTTATATTGCGTAATTTGCTTAGCAATGCGGTACAGTATACGCCTGAAAAGGGCACCATTACACTTAAGGTTGAGGCAGCACCTGGTGCGTTTAAAATTATTGTTCAGGATACCGGCCTGGGTATGGACGAGGCTACGGTAAGCCAATTGTTTCAGGTTAAGTTTAACCCCCAGGCATTAGAGCAAAGCAGCACCAGTGGGGCAGGCGTGGGGCTTAGCTTATGTGCTGATATTGCCAAACGCATGGGGGCCAGGCTTTTTGCTACCAGTGAGGTAAACGTTGGGTCTGAGTTTGTGTTAGAGCTGCCCGCAAATGTGATGGTTAAGCCAGCTGCTGCTGGTGCTCCAGACCTGATGCCCCAAAAGTAAAACAGTTCACTATTGTAGTTTACGGCTATGAAACCAGCACTATTATTTATTTTATGGGTCATACCTGCCCTGGCAGTGGCGCAGCAGCCCGGGCAGCCACTGGTTTACTTTGATACTGTTGAGCTCCGCACCAACCCCGCCGCCGCCTATGCACATGCTGAGGCCCTGGCCAAAACGCAATACCGAGAGTTAAGCCTGGCCTTGCACCGCTACTACTACCATGAGTTTACGCACAGCCCAGATACCAACACCCTTAAGTTATGCTTTAGCCTGGTTGATTGTTACTGGGGCGTACGCAGTTATGACAGTGCCACCCTGTATATTGATACCCTGCAGGCGCGTGTAGCAGGCATGCCCAAAACCAGTGCCTTTTGGGCCAGGTATTATAAGTACCGGGCTGATAGTTACCGCCAGCAGCTGCAGGAAGACTCTGCCTGGCACTATATTAACCAGGCCAGGCAATGGTACCGCCAAAATAACAATGGCCAACAGCCTGCCAACCTGCTGTACCAGGTTAGCCAGATGCATGGCGATTTTTACGATAATTTTGACAGTGCCATGTTTTATTTGCTGGCAAGCCAAACCATGGCACGGCAAAACAATGATACAGCCTTAATCATAGATAACCTGATGGCCATGGCCAATGCGCAAATTGCTATAGGCAATTATAAATACTCAACCTCTTATTACCACCTGGCCTTACAATTGTGCCAACAGGCAGGCTATACTACCCATTTGCCCTACATTTATTACAGGTTTACCCAGTACTACTATTCGTCTGTTAGTACCGCGCCAGACTCATTGTATTACTACAGCAACCTGCTGTACCAGATTAGCCTGCCCAGCCAGCTTTATTTTTACCAACGTTATGCCGCCCTGTATACTTCTTTTGCCCATGAAGATGCCCAGCGGTATGACAGCGCCCTGTATTACATTAAGCTGGCAGAAAATGCCCACCAGGCAGATACCCGGCACATGGCAAAAGATGATGCCATTTATAAAAACTTTAGCTACAACATATACGGCAGTTATGCGGCAGTGTATGAAAAAATGGGGCAATACAAACTGGCCCAGCAATATTTAAACCGTGCAGCAGCCAATGTAAACCCTGAAAGGCTCAATACCCTTATGTTTATTGCCAATACCAATGCCAAGCTGGCCGAGGCACGTGGCAACCTTCAGGAAACCGTTAAATACTTAAAACAGGCTTATGCTTATTCACTGAAAGAAAAAAACCAGACAGACAGCATCAGGGATGCCATGGCGGGCAAAAAAGTATCTGAATTAGAAAAGCAATACCAAACAGCCGAGAAGCAACGGCAAATACTTGCCCTGGAAAATGACAACCAGCAGCAGGCGGCTCAGAACAGATTATTGCTGTTTGTAGTCACGGTAAGCCTGCTGTTTCTGGCTGCAGGGGCGTATACCTACCGAAAAATCAGGTTTAAAAATAAGCAGCTTAACCTGGCCGGGCGTAAGTTAAAAGACAGCAACAATACTAAAGATAAGCTCATCAGTATTGTATCACACGATTTACGCCGGCCTATGGATAACCTTGGTATGCTGCTGCAACTGATGGAAAACCAGGATGCGCGGGTGCTTTTAGATGAAAACCCTACCATTTTGAACGATGTAACAGAAGAGTTCAAAACGGTAAATACGATGCTGCGCGATTTGCTGTTCTGGGTATTGCTACAGCGCGATGCCATGATGTATAAGCCACAGCAGTTTTCATTAAGCAGTTTGGTAAATGAACAGCTTAGTTTCATTAAACCAGTGGTGCGCAATAAAGCGTTGCAGGTAAAAACAGAAGTAGGTGATTTTACTTTGATGACTGACCGTGACATGCTGCGGTTTATTTTACGCAACCTGTTGAGCAATGCTGTGCAACATACCCCAGAGAAGGGGGCCATTACAGTAAAAACAGTTTTAACTGAGGGGGCCTTTCGTATTGTTGTACAAGATACCGGCATAGGCATGGACGAGGCAACGCTTCAAGGGCTGTTTCAGGTTAAGTTTAACCAGGCCGCCTTAGATGTGAGCAAAACCGGGGCAGGGGTAGGCCTGAGCCTTTGTGCTGACATTGCCAAAAAAATGGGGGCCAGGCTATATGCTGAAAGCCAGCAGGGCAGTGGCTCATTGTTTGTAGTTGAGTTTACCAGTGAGGTGGTGGCAACCAATTTGGCCAAGGCCCGAATAGGGGATGCCCAACAGCAAAAGGTACGGCATTAGTGCCTGCACTTCAATTGACAGCGGGCCTACCTGAAGGGTGGTTGCTACAACTGTACTGAAAGTAACGCATAAAAAATGGCAGCCACATTTTATAGCAATTGCAGCATATTGATTTGTTGCAGTAACTTTTATGGCTAAAATCACGAAATGGCCTTTTTACTTGTTGTATATTAGAGTTGCTAAACATAGTTTCAATGAAACATGCAGTTGTTTTTTGCTTGCTTGTAATGGCTATTGCCACGCCTTGGGCAGGTAACGCTCAAACAGACTCACTAACCCGGCTAACCCTTGATACCATCACCCTGAAAAGTACGCCGGCAACGGCCATTTACCATGCTGCTGGCTATATAAACGGTACTAATAAGCAATTGGCCTTAGCCATACATAAAAAATATTATAACCGTTTTAAGCATGTAAATGATACCAACATGGTAAAGCTTACACTAAATGTAAGTTATTGCTGCAGGGTAATTAGAATGTTTGACAGTGCCAGGGTATATATTGATGCAGCCAGGCAAAAGATTAATGCCTTACAAAACCCAGGTAATTCACTGGCTTATTATTATAATGAATCAGCAGAGTATTTCAGGCAAAAAAACCAGTTTGATTCAGCACTGTATTATTCCAAAAAAGGGTTTGATGCTTTTAAAAAGGCAGGGCACTACAGCGGAACGGTAAATGCATTGTTTAATGCGGGTGTTATTCAATACAGGGCATTCAATAATTATGACAGTGCCACCTGGTATTACATGCAATGCATGCAGCTGGCTGATGAAAAGCAGGATACCAGCTGGGTTATAAAAGTTTACACAGCATTGGCCTATGTATATGATGCCGCTGCTGATTATAAAACGGCTACCAGTTATTTATTGAGGGCCGTAAACCTGTCAGAAAACTCATCAGATAAGGGCTACCTGGCCAGCCTGTACGGTATGTTGCTTACAAGTTACCAAAGTGATGGCATTGAAGATTCAATCATTTATTTTGCCCGTAAACTTATTGGGTTAGCTACTTTGAATCAGAACGATATGCAGCTTAGCCAAGGTGCTGTTGCCCTTGCAGACAATCTGTTTCACACCAACCAGTATGACAGTGCGTATAAGTATTACCAGGTGGCAGCACAGGCCTTAAGGCGTGATATGAGCTCGGGTAAATACAACAACCATAGAAGTCACTATTTGCATGACATACACCGGAAGCTGGCACAGATTAGCATGAGGCAGAGTAATTACAGGCAAGCAGAAAAGTGGCTTCAAGAGGCTGTAACCCATGTAGACAGTACGTTTTTGCTTGATATGGTGCAGCTGAAAAGAAGCTTTGCAGAATTGGCCATGGCGCAGGGCAAATTGCGTTTAGCCAATGCTTACCTTACCCAGGCACTTGATTATTCACTGGCAGAAAAGAAAGAGGCAGATAGCCTGCGTACGGTAACCGCAGTAGGCAATGCCGCAGCGCTTGATAAACAATACCAAACAGCTAAAAAGCAACGCGAAATTTTTGAGCTGAAAAGTAAAACGCTGGCTCAGGCGGCTCAAAATAGGTTTTTGATTGTAATGGTGGTAAGCGGCCTGGTGGTATTGCTGCTGGGGGTTTATGCTTACCGCCAAATCAAAAGTAAAAACTTACAGCTG
>CAZXTW010000539.1:0-4957 GCA_964643525.1 uncultured Roseivirgaceae bacterium | reverse complement strand
CTGCCAGGAAGCCGTCAATGATGCTGCCCAGGTGGGCCAGCATCCGTTGTATCGTGGCTTCAGTAAATAAGTCGGTATTGTAGTTCAGCCCTAACCGTAGCTGGCCGTTGCTTTCTGAGAAGGTGAACGACAGGTCGAACTTGCTCGTGCTGCCCTCGCTGGCCAGCCCTTCCATCGTCAAACCGTTGCCGCTCGGCGCCTCCTGTGGCCCTTCGTTGTTCTGCATCGTGACCATCACATCAAACAACGGGCTCCGCCCAAGGTCACGGTGCAAGTCAAGCTCTTCTACCAGCTGGTCAAACGGGTATACCTGGTGCTCATAAGCATGCAGCGTATTGTCTCTAACACCGGTCAGTAACTCAGTAAAAGGGGCCTGGGCATTGAACGTGGTGCGCAAGGCAAGCGTGTTGATGAAAAAGCCGATCTGACCGTGCAGGTCGCTGTGCTCACGCCCCGCCGTGGGCGTACCTACAATAATATCTTCCTGGCCAGTGTAGCGGTACAGCAGGGCCAGTACTGCCGCCTGGGCAGTCATGAACATACTCGCGTTGTGTTCCTGTGCAAAAGCCGTCAGCTGGCCTGTCGTCTGCGGACTGAACGTATGCAACAGGTCAGCCCCGTTAAACGTTTTGTGCGCTGGGCGGGCGTGGTCTGTAGGCAACTCAAGCACAGGCAGCGAGCCCTCAAAGCGTTGCAGCCACCAGCCTCTGTGGGCCTCTAACTGCTCGCCGCTCAGCTGGTCATGCTGCCATACAGAGTAATCTTTGTACTGTATTCGTAAGCTGGGCAGCTCAGGCTCGTTGCCTTGCTGGTAAGCATGGTACAGCTGCGTGGTTTCCTGAATGAATACACCCATCGACCAGCCGTCGGCTATGATGTGGTGCATGTTCAATAACAGCACATGTTTGTCTTCTGCTACCCTTAACAGCTTGCAGTGCCACAGTGGCCCTGCTTCTAAGTCAAACGCATGGTGTAGCTCTGCTGCGGCCAGCGCTTCTGCCGCCTGCTGCGGTGCCTCTTCTGTTGTCAGGTCTACCGTGGTGAGTAAATCTTGCGCTCCCGCGGGCAGTACCTGCTGGTAGGGGCTGCCGTTCTCTGTACCGAATACCGTGCGCAGTATCTCGTGCCGCTCGGCCATCGCGTTGATCGCACGGCCAAAGGCATCTGTAGCTATTGTACCGGTCAGCACCCAGGCCATCGGTATATTATATGCCGTGCGCTCTTCTTCAAACTGGTGCAGCACCCAGAGCCGGCGCTGCGCGTGTGACAGTGGGTAGTGCGCCGCCTCGGCTACCTGGGGGATATGCTGCCACTGCTGCTTGCTGCTCTGGTCTATCTGCTGGGCAAGGGCCGACAGCTCCGGGCACTCAAACAGTGTGCGCATCTGTAATGACGCACCCAGTTGTTTGCTTACCATGGCCTGTACCCGCGTGGCTTTGAGTGAATGCCCGCCTAACTCAAAGAAGTTGTCGTGGCGGCTTACCTGTTCTATGCCAAGCACCTGCTGCCATACGGCGGCCAGTGCCTGTTCTGTGGGCGTTTCTGGCGCTACGTATGCCTTCTGCTGTTGGCGGTCAGGCTCTGGCAGCGCGCGGCGGTCTATTTTGCCGTTAGGCGTTAAAGGCAGGCTATCCAGTACCGTCAGGTAGGCAGGCACCATGTATTCAGGCAGCTGCTGGCCCAGCCAGCTTTTTAACTGGTCAGCCTCAAGGTTGCTGCTGCTCGTGTAGTAAGCGCATAAGTACTGCGTACCGTCGGCATCTTTGCGCGCAAGTACTACCGCCTCTTCGGTCTGTTCGTGTTGCAGTATCCGGCTTTCTATCTCTCCGGGCTCTATCCGGTAGCCCCGTATCTTCACCTGGTGGTCTATCCGGCCAAGGAACACCACATTGCCATCAGCGTCCCAGCGGCCTAAGTCGCCCGTGCGGTACAAACGCTCGTTGTTAAACGGGGCGGTGACAAAATGCTTGTCGGTCAGCTCAGCACGGTTCAGGTAGCCAAAGGCAAGCCCGTGGCCTCCTACGCATACTTCGCCAGCTATGCCCGCTGGTACCGGCCGCAGCTGTTTGTCAACAATGTAAATCGTCGTGTTCGATATCGGGGGGCCAATCGGTACTGAAGGGGCGTCGGCCGCCAGCTTGCGCACATCAAAGGCTGTGGCTACTACAGTGCCTTCTGTGGGGCCGTACATGTTCCATACCGGCGCACCCGCAGGCAGCAGTTCTAAAGCCTGGCGGCAGTGCCATAACGATGCACCCTCGCCGCCAAAGTATACCTTTTGCAACTGGCGTACCGCATCAGGGGCCCACTCTACCAGGTTGTTGAACAAAGCCGTGGTCATAAAGGCAAACGTAATGCCCTGTGACTTGATGTAGCCCTCTAAGTAGTCAGTACGAAGCATATCATCTTTGCCGATAATATGCAGGGCCGCACCGTTAAGTAAAGCACCGAATATGTCAAATACCGAGCCGTCAAAGACGTAATTGGTCATTTGAAGCACCCGGTCATTGCTGTTGATCTCTAAATAGTTCGTGTCTTTTACCAGCTTCACTACGCCCTGGTGTGGAATCATCACACCCTTGGGCTTGCCTGTTGAACCTGACGTGTATATGATGTAAGCCAATGACTGTGGTTGTAATGGCAGCCTTGGGTTTTTGCCCTGGCCGGTGGCCACCAGCTTTTTCCAGAGGCGGGGCAGGTACAAGGGCTGGGTATGGCTTGCCGGAAAGCTGGTGCCGGTATCATCAAGCAACAGGGTAAGGCCAGCATCTTCGGCCATAAATACCTTGCGGTCGTCTGGGTAATTTACATCAATAGGCACATAGGCAGCACCGGCCTTGAGGGTGGCCAGCAGGCTAATGATCATCCACTGGCTGCGCTGGGTATGGATGCCTATTTTCTGGCCCGGTGTTACCTCGCATTTGTCAACGAGGTAGTTGGCCAGGTAGTTTACTTTTTCGTTCAGCACGGCATAGCTCAGCTGGTTGCCCTCGCCCCATTGTACGGCTACTGACCAGGGGGTGGCGGCCACCTGCTGCTCAAACAGGCTCACTATATTGGCTTCAGTAGGCCAGTCAGTGCTGCTGTTGTTAAAGGTTTGGGTTACCGTGGTGTACTCGTGGCTGGTAATGAGTTGAATGTCATCAACCGGTTGCTTTACGTTATCAAGCACGTTGGTAATTACCTGCTTGTAGTGCACCAGCAGCTGTGCTATTTGGGCAGCGTCAAACAGGTCAGTATTGTAATTGGCGTTAATGGCAATGGCCTCTCCTTTTTCTGCCAGGGTAAGGGTCAGGTCAAACTTGGCAGCACCAAGGCCGTCATAGTCAAAGCCTGACATTTCAAGGCCGCCACCTATCTGGGCGTTGTCAAGGGCTTCTGCCTGGTCAAGGTTCTGGAAGGCCAGCATCACGTCAAACACCGGGCTGCGGCTCATGTCACGCTCAAGGTCAAGGCGGTTTACCAGTTCATCAAACGGGTATACCTGGTGCTCAAATGCCTGCAGGGTGTTTTCTTTTACTGACTGCAGCAGGTTAATGAAGGGCTCCTGCCCGTTTACTTTGTTGCGCAGGGCCAGGGTATTGATAAAGAAGCCTATCTGGTTGTGCAGGTCGGCATGCTGGCGGCCTGCCACGGGTGTGCCTATAATAATATCATCCTGCCCGGTGTAGCGGTAGCTTAAGGCATTAAAGGTTGATAAGAAGAACATAAACAGGCTACAGTCATGCTCAAGCACCAGGGCTCTCAAAGCATTGGCCAGGGGTGCCTCCAGCATGAGGCCTTCATCATGGCCATGAAAAGACTGCACGGCAGGCCTTGGCCTTGCCGTAGGCAGCTCAAGCGTGGGCAGCTCTCCTTCAAATTGTTGCAGCCACCACTGCTCATGCTCTTTATTGCTCAACTGCTGGTTTTGCCAGGCCGCAAAGTCTTTGTATTGACTGGGCAATGCCGGTAAGCCTGCCGGCATGTCTTTGAGTTGTGCCTGGTACAGCGCTGTTAGCTCACCAATGATGACTTGCACCGACCAACCATCTGCAATGATGTGGTGGATGTTGAGCATGAGCACATGGTGGCGGGCACTGAATTTAAACAGGCGCAGCCTTACCAGTGGGCCCTTGCCCAGGTCAAACACATGCTTGGTTTCGTTGTTGGCCAGCTGCCTCACGCTGGCTTCGGGGTCTGGGGCCTGGCTCAGATCTTCTACATGCAGGGTAATGCCTGCCTTTTCTGGGGGCAGTATGACTTGCCGTGGGCCATTGTCAGAACTGATAAATATGGTGCGCAGGCTTTCGTGGCGCGTAACCAGTTGTAACAGGGCTTTTTTAAGGGCCGAAGGCACCAATGAGCCTTTAAGCTGCCATGCCATGGGTATATTGTAGGCCGAGCCGTTTTCTATCATCTGGCTCAGCAGCCACAGGCGCTGCTGCGCATTAGATACTTCATAGCTTGCTGCTTCTGGCAGTATGGGTATGCCAGTGGCTTCAGCGGGTTGCTCCAGGCTTTTGAGGTATTGTACAATTTCCTGTTTATGGGCTTTAACAGCCTGCATGTGCGCCTTTGTGAGCTTATCTTTTTTGCCTGCCAGTTTTAGGTTATCGCCATCCAGCCGCAGCTGCAAGCCAGCCTGTTGCAACTGGCTTATGATGTTAATAACTGACGGATTAGTAGTACTTTCTTCTATATGCATTGCAAGGTCTTTCAAAACAGGTAGTTCAAATAAGGTGCGCAGCTTCAGGGCGGCACCCATTTTTTTGTGAACCAACGCCATGACACGAGTTGCTTTGAGCGAGTGGCCCCCTAATGCAAAAAAACTATCGGTACGGCTAATTTGTTTTTTACCCAGTACTTCACCCCATATGGCTGCCAGGCCTTCTTCTGCCTGGCCTTGAGGTGGCTCATAGGCTGCGGCACTGCTGCCGGCCCCAGGTTTGGGCAGTTGCTTGCGGTCTATCTTGCC
>CAZXTW010000538.1:0-4958 GCA_964643525.1 uncultured Roseivirgaceae bacterium | reverse complement strand
GGCTGTTTACCCACCCAGAAAAGTTTGCCCATTACCAGGGCCAGGCTTTTGAGTTATCAGGGGCAACAGGCATAAGCCCAGAGCAAATACAAGCGGCTTTAGCCAGTTTAAAGGGGCAGGCAGTGCAGCACGAGCATACCCTTGAAGCCTTTGAAAGGCATTGCAATGCGTTGGGCATTAACAGCAACATCAAACACTTTTATAAAGAGGCGGGCCAGGGGTGGTTCAGTGCGGTTAACACCACAGCTTTTGAAGCCATTACCGGCCGCAAGCCCAACAGCTTTTACCAGTTTCTATTAGAAAACCAGGCCTGGTTTTAAGGCAACGGCTCACTAACCCCTGTATATAAAAAAGCCGCCCCCATAAAGGGCGGCTTTTTTTGATCTAGGGTCTGTAAGTGTGTACTAACATATCAACTTGCTTATGTGCAGTAAGGATGAAAGTAAAAGTGCTACTACCGTTGTGTATTGATTTATTTCTTGTTGAAAATCATTTACTTCAAAACAGGGCGCAATGATACCAATCTTTGCGTACACCAAGGCCTTGGTGATACTATGTGGCAAATATTGTATGCTTTTTGGTCAGTATGCGGTAGGCTACAGGGCATGCTGGCAGCCAAAAGCTGCGCTTACAGGGGTTTGGGGCCACTTTTTATTACCTACTTAAAATATAGGTACCAATACTTATACTAACCCGGCGGGTGGCAGCCCATTTTTGTATCGAGCTTCAGGCAATAAAACACCCCTTGCGGGGCTTGGACCAATAGCCAAACAAAATGTAAACAACGATACAAACATACAACACCATGAAATCACTCCCATTAACCATCACACTTGTTGCGGTTTTGGTGGTAGCAGGCTTAAACGGGCTTGCTGCCAAAACCATTACCGTAACAACCCAGGCCAATACCCAGGCCGATTATTACCTGGCCAGCGGCCAGCCCTACACCACCCTTGATGCCCTGCTGCAAAGTGCTGATGTAGCCGAAGGTGATGTGCTGCACTTGCTGCCCAGCGCTACTGACTATGGCAATGTAAACATTACCAAAGGCATTACCCTGTATGGCAATGGCCATTACTTTCAGCCCCAAACGGCCCATGCCAGGCTTGAAGATTTGAACGTAAACAGCGCCAATGTAACTGTGATTGGCATAGAGGCAGAAGCGGTTAACGTCAATACCCAAAACGGCAACACCTCGGTTACTGATTTTTTGCTGCGTAAAAGTCATATCACAGGCCTGGTCAGGATGCAGCGCTACGTTGAGCGGGCCCACTTTGAAGGCAACCTGTTTGCTGGCAACATTGAAATATCAAGTACCACACAAACCCAGACAGATATTATATTCTCTAACAACCTCATGACCAACAATGCCAACCTTGATATTAAAGCGGCAGGCAGTGGGGTGACCAAAAATGTGCTGTTTGTTAACAATACCTTTATTGGTGATGCCCACCAAAACCCCAGCTATGAGGTTGTGCGGCACAGCATATTTTTACGCAATGTATTTGCCGGCTGGCAGTTCAATACTGATACCCAGGGCAGCACCTTTTACCACAACCTGTTTACCACCACGGCAGCTTTGCCGGCAGGCAATACAGGCTCTGCCACTGACAATGTGTTGAACGGCACGGCCAGCTTTGAAAATACTGACGGCAACCACACTTACAACTACGGTAATGAAGATTTGCGCCTTACCAACCAACCCTACACGGGCGAGGTGGTTGGCATTACCGATAGCTATAACCCCTACGGCACCCCGGTAAACGCCAATGAGATAGACGTAAACGTGGTTAACCCCGTAGTAAGCGGCACAGACCCTGTAATTATAACCATTACTGACAACCAACAATAACAACCTGCCCCCAACCAACACCACCATGAAAACATTACCATTACTACTGCTGGCTGCAATTGCATTAGCGCTAAGCAGCAGCAAAATACAGGCAAAAACCATTACGGTTACCAACCAGGCCAATACCCCAGCCGATTATTATGTGGCCACCGGCCAGCCCTACGCTACCCTTGATGCCCTGCTGCAAAGCCCTGACGTGGCTGCTGGTGATGAGGTGCAACTGCTGCCCGGCCCTGATACCTACGGCACGGTAACCATTAACAAAAGTATTACCCTGTTGGGCAACGGCCATTACAACCACCCTGAAACCGGCCGTGCCAGGTTAAGCACTATTTACGCGTATGCCAGCAACATTACAATACTGGGCTTAGAAGCCAACTACTTACATGTAAACCAAGATAATGGCGGTGCTTTAACTGGCTTTACCTTAAGAAAATGCCACCTTACCCAGGGGTTAACATTAAGGCATAACGTGCAAGGGGCCGCTATTGAAGGCAACCTCTTCTCGGGCTATATTGATGTGGGCGGCAGCATTACGCTACACCAGATTGATGTGGTATTTGCCAACAATGTCATGACCAACAACAAATCATTAGAGGTAAGGCAAGTGAGTTATACTGCCAACCATAAGGTGCTTTTCATTAACAATACCTTTATTGGTGAAAACTACCAGAACCACTCAGTACAGGGCAGTGTATATGATGCCTTTTTTGTTCGCAATGTATTTGCTGGCTGGCAGTTTAATGCCTTTACTGAAGGCAACACCTTTTACCACAATGTAATTTCGGCCGCAGGTACCCTGCCCACGGGCAACACAGGTGATGGCACTGACAACCTGCTGGGTGTTGCCCTCACTTTTGAAAACAACAACGGCAACCGCACCTACGATTACGGGCAGGAAGATTTACGCCTTACCTCATCGCCCTACCCTGGCGAGACAGTAGGCATAACAGATACTTATGAGCCCTATGGCACCCCGGCCAACCCACAAATTAACAACCTGAACGTGGCCAACCCGGTGGTGAATCAGGCCGATCCGTTAATCATTACCATCAACGGCAACTAAGTACAAACACAACAAACCACTAATAACAAATCCATTTACCAAGCATAATAACAAACAAACATACCATGAAATCAATAGCTAAAAACATCATTAAAATGGCTGCCTTGCTGGCAGTAGTAGCCTTGTTGCCTGTGGCTGGCGCTTTTGCCCAAACAGCATCTGTAAGCATACTGAAGCCCACCAACGGTGTGGCCGCAGGCAGCGCTAACCCCTATTACAACGTGATGCTGCAAGACAATACCTGGATTTACTCACACTCGCTAATTACTGACAACACAGAGAACCCCGTCAGGGGCAAAAGCAACAGTGTGGTTACCGTACAAAAGTGGGGCTGGGACCACAACATTATTACCCCCGGTGCCAATATTAACCTTGAGGCCGATGGGGTGATGATTGGCCAGGTGGTAAACCCTGTGCCCAGTGGCTTTAAGCTGGCGGTAGAAGGCAAGGTAATTTGCGAAGAGCTACAGGTGCAGCTTACGGCCGACTGGCCCGACTATGTATTTGCTGATGATTATGCGCTGCCCAGCTTAGCCTCTGTACGTGACTATGTAGCCAAAGAAAAGCACCTGCCCGGCATCCCCTCGGCCGCTGAGGTAGCCAATAATGGTGGCATACAAATAGGTGAGCTGCAGCGTGCCATGCTTGAAAAGGTAGAGCAACTGTACCTGCACGTAATTGAGCTTGAAGCCAAAGTGAAGGCCCAGCAGCAAACTATTGACCAGCTGCAACGCGTAAAATAACCAACCTGGGTATTGATAAAACCTGCGCCCGGGGCTTTGCTTCGGGCGCTTTTTTTAACCCTGCCATGAAAAGAAAGAACAAAAAAACAGGCCTCTTGCTGGTGGTACTGCTATCAGCCCTTGGCCTGCAGGCACAAACGCCTGTATGGAACGGAGCCAGCCCTTTTAACTTTCAGGATGCTTTTGAAATAGATGCCCCTGCTGAGTTTCTTGATTATTATGTAACCGACAACCAGGGCAATAAAATCAAGGTGCCCGAAGCGCAGGAAACCGAGTACTGGTTTAACCTTGATGGCCGTGAAGAGTGGGGCGATATTACCATTAGCTGCACCTACAATTGTGGCGATGGCGAAGAGGTACCCACCAACCCAGGTGAAATTGATATGAATGTGTTTGACCTGGGCCTGTATGCCATTGGTGGCAAAAACAAGCGTGAAAAGTGGTACCCCGATAGTGTTGACCCCAACGGCAACCCTTACTTTGACCCCTCAAAGCGTACCGTGGTGTATGTACATGGCTGGAACCCCCTTGACCCGGCATTGCTGCAGCGCGAAGTGCTGCTCAACAATTTTAATGAAAGTATGGTGGATGACTGGAACGCTGAGGGCTGGAATGTGATGGTGTATTACTGGAACCAGATAGCCGACCTTGACAACCCCATTGAAGCTCTTTACCGCAGTGTAGTAAACTATTACCTGGAGTACCTTGAAATAGAACTGCCCGATGGCTTTCCAATACCTGGTGACCCCTCGCCCCCCACAGGTAATTTAAGCCAGGCTTTTGCCCATGACCTGAACCTGCTACGCCAAATTATTGGCAATGAGGTAGAGCTGCGTGTGGTAGGCCACTCTGTTGGGGCACAGCTGGCTGTGCAGGGTGCCTCACTGATGACCGAAAAAGCCCCCGAACGGGTGGCCCTGCTTACCCCGTGGTTCAGCGCCGAGGGCAAAGACATCTTTGGCCAGTCAGTTGATGATCTGATTGTAAAAGAGGCTGCCATTGAGTGGTATGATACTGACCGCTCTACCGACTTTACTGATGCTGTGACCAGCTATATTCAAGGTGCCATTGTGGCTGGTGTGGCGGCTGCTAACGGTGAGTCTGAACTGGCACTGCTTTATTTTTATAAGGCAGTTATTGAAGCGGTTAAGCTGCCTGGCATCAGGCTCAAAACGGCCTATACTGATTTAGAGCCCTATTGGATTAATAACGTGTTTGAACTGGGCCCCTTTGAACTACCAAACCTGATTGAACGGCACAACGCAGCGGTGGTGCATTATTTTGAATCTATTAGAGA
>CAZXTW010000537.1:0-4977 GCA_964643525.1 uncultured Roseivirgaceae bacterium | reverse complement strand
AAATAATTAGTTCAACAGGTTAATAAACAGGGTATAGCTGTAGGCGGGGGGCTAGGTGGTTGAGGGGTTGGCCTCG
This sequence comes from uncultured Roseivirgaceae bacterium, assembly GCA_964643525.1. Taxonomy (GTDB): domain Bacteria; phylum Bacteroidota; class Bacteroidia; order Cytophagales; family Cyclobacteriaceae; genus CAZXTW01. Next base: position 4,901 of record CAZXTW010000537.1, on the reverse strand, counting down.
CCCCATTGGGCCATGAGGTTAATGATGGGTATGAGTTGCTGGCCCTTTTCAGTAAGGCTGTAGGCTACGGTTACCTGCGACTGCTGGCCCCCCACGGTGCGGCTAATGATGCCGTCTTCTTCCAGCTCGCGCAGCTGCTCGGTCAGCACTTTTTTACTGATGCTGGGTATGAACTGGTTAATCTGGCCAAAGCGGCGTGGTGCGTTTCTGAGGGTGTAGAGTATGATGAACTTCCAGCGGCCGCCTACCACTGCCATGAGCCTGGTTACCGGGCAGTTTTCTGGGTTTTTGTATTCGTATCTCATAATCTGGTTACCTGTGGGTTACCACTATGGCCTTGGCAGGCTGTTGCTGCACCCTGGCCATTTATACCTTTGTTGCCATCAGTTATTTGAACCTATTGCCTGCGGCCATGGCATGCACCCAGGCGAGAAAATACAAACAAAAGAAAAAACCATGAAAGAAGCCAAGCTATCAGTAGCCGTGTTTAAAGGCAAGGAAGCCTCAGTAAACAGTTATGTGTTTGACAATGGCCATAGTGTTGTTGTGATGGATGTGCTCAGGAACAGCGCGGAAGCCAGCCAGTTGGCAGAGGTAATCAGGCAAAAGCAGCTGCCATTGACGCATATACTGATTACGCATGGCCACCCCGACCATTATATTGGTATGGATGCGCTGCTAAAGGCTTTTCCTGAAGTGAAGGTTGTAGTGGCCAGCCAGGCGGTTAAGGCAGATATTATAGGGTTTAGCACCTGGATGGAAAGCGTGGGCTGGCTGGAAGCTGAACCAAACCTGAAACCCAAAACAGCCCATAACCCACATGGGTTTGATTATGAAGGGATAATAGAGGTGTTGCCCACAAATGAGCTGACGCTTGCTGGTGGGGGCACATTAGAGATTAGTACGGCCTATGCCGCCGCAGAGGCAGAGCACCTGACTACAGTGTATGCCAAAGACCTGAACGCCCTGTTTACTTCAGACTTTTGCTACAACGGGGTGCACCTGTGGCTGGGGCAAGGGGTAGACCAGGCCCATATTGACAACTGGAAGCGGGAGCTGAATAAGCTTAAAGCTACTTACGACGGTACAGATGTAACCATTTACCCCGGCCATGGTGCACACGGCACCACTGCCCTTTTTGATGGGGTGCTGAAGTATTTGGCTGATTTTGAGCAGGCCATTGCCGCATCTAATACCAAAGAAGAAGCCATGAGCCAGATGAAGGCCCTCTACCCCACCTGGCAGCAGGACAGTTTTTTGTTAGACTACAGTGTAGATTACCATATGGGGCTAAAAGCAGGCTGAAGTACACCCGGTGTTGGGTATTGGTCACCCTAGGGTGTATGTTGCCGCGTTTGGAAACAGGGTATTTTAGGGGTTCAAATTTAAACCCCAGGCAGTTATGTACCACTTAATAAAAAGCGCGCTGTTGACTATAGTATGCTTGTTGCCCCTGGTGGCCCAGGCACAGGTAATAGATGTACAAGCCCTGTTGTTACAGGCCACAGGCCTTGAGCCGTATGAAATGGAAGGCATGCGCGCGGAGGTGATCAGCCCTGAAGGGCATGTGGCCGGTACCTGGCTAAGCGCTGCCGACCCTGCACTAAGAGGGATATATGTATTGTACAAGCAAGAGACTGGTGGGTATGCCGTTTATTTGTTGGGCTATTTGACAAATGCCCGCATTGGCGGCTTTTTACCAGACGGCAGCCTGTTGGTGAATGCCCACGATATGGCCGGCAAGCCAAAGGTTTACCATTTCAATTCTATTGAAGATGGCCGCCTTGAACCACAACGCATGGCCGAGCCTGCCACACTGTATCCGCTGCCGTTTCAAGCAGCAACAGTAAGCAAGGTAAGGGGTGGCCTGGTGGCACTCAATACGCAGTTAACCGGCCTCAGAACAGACCGGCCACTACCTGCCAATGCTTATGCCAAGGATATACCCCTTCACTTTAAGCGCCCCGGCAGCTGCAACAGGGGTGTGGTGTTTGCCCCCGCTACCAACAGGTATATTGAACAGGCTTTTCCGATGGCTGTTACGCTCAATGCAGATTCGCATGTGTATGACCTGCTGGCTAACGGTACTGCCTGCGGCAGCTCAAAGGCTTTTGCCGGCAAACAGTACCTGCGGGCAGCGTTTCCTTTTTATGCTACGCCAGATTCTGCCTACCTGGTATTGCCTGGCCTGCAGGGCAGGGCCACTGCATGCAATGAAAACGGGCTGGTGGCCGGGGTGTATGTTGATGCACAAAACGGCCAGGAGCGTGGCTTTGTTTGGGATTTTAATGAGCGCAACAATGACAGAGACGGCTGGGTGGTGCTGCGCAATAACCGCCCTGCCATACCAGAGGCGATGAATGCTGCCGGCCAGGTGGTGGGCAGTGACCAGGGGCAGGCCTTTGTATGGGTTAAAAGTAATTTTTACTACATCGATGACCTGATGCAAAGCCATGCACAATTTGGCGGATGGCAGTTTACAGCACTACATGATGTAAATGATGCCGGCCAGGCAGTGGGCGAAGTGTTAGTGAATGGCGCTCAAAAAGCAGTAGTGGTTAATCTGGAGGGCTTACTCAGGCCTATGGAGCAATGATGTATGCAGTAGTATTGGTTGGAACGAGCTGATGATGGTATGAAATGGTGGTGGCCTTTAAGCCATTTCTAAATTAGCTGCGGCCATGGGCTGGTTAAACGACAGGTGATTGATAAAGGTATGGAGTAAGTCATTCTTTTTATCTTCTTTCCAAACCAGGTAGATGTTTCTTTTTATGACTTCATCAACAATGGGCAGGTGTACAATGTCATTGCGGCCTGCATCACCCTGCGGCATGAGTGAGATGCCATGGCCGTTGGCCACCAGGTTCATGACCATATGGGTGGTGGCGGCAGAACAGGCCACATTCAGGTTGATGTTGCGCTTTCTTAAGACTTTGCTCACCTCGTCAGTGAATTTCCAGTTCTGCTTCATGATGAATGGGGCGCAGCGTAAAACTTCAAACGACAACTGGTTTAGCTCTGCAAAGCCACTACCTGCGCTTACTACAAATTGCAGCTCTTCTTCATACAATTTTTCTACTTTGTACAAGCCGCCTGATATAACAGGGGTTGAGCCCAATACACAATCTAACTCGCCGGCCTGTAAGGCTTTCATGAGCTCGTGCTCTTCCTGCTCAATTAAGTTAACTCTGTAGGCTCTTTGATGGTTTTTAACAGCCGTCATGGCCGGAAAAATTGCCTCTGCATTGAGCCCTTTTAACACCCCAATGTTTAAGCTGGTTACGATAGGTGTGTTGGTAAACTCCTCCCACATGGTTAATAGCTGTTGCGCCTTTGGCAAAAGGCTATGGCCTTTGCTGGTGAGCTCTACGCCCGACCTGAGCCGGTTAAAGAGCGGGGTGCCAATTTCTGTTTCAAGCTTTTTGATGCCGTTTGAAAAGGCCGATTGTACTACGTTGGCCTCATGGGCTGCCCTGGTAAAGTTTCTGTACTTTTCCAGGTAAACAAAGTATTTGACGAATTGAAGGTTCATGTTGTATATGTTTTGTTTTGGTTAGGTTACTCATGCATTAAAAGCACAGTAGTAGTCAACTAGTACGCCTGGCTACCACTGGCCTTTGTTTTGGAAGCGCCGTGAGGCTTAAATCAATTATGCTTTTTTTGTTGTGTTGCTTACAAGGTATTGCGGTTTTTCTGTTACGGGAAATCAGATACACCGCCATGAGCAATTGCTGGTTGAGTGCCCCCAGGTTATTGACCAGTAACACTCATCAATGAAAACGGTCAGTGATTGATAAAGCCTGATCAATACTTATGGGCGATAGAATGGGCTTTACTACCGATATGCCTGAAAGGTTACAAAGTTTTAAAGGCTGAGTTTTATGCAGGTTGTGCCCACGAGGCTACACAAAAAATGGCAAGGCATTTTATATTACAGTGCGCAGCGCTTACCCTGCAAGTAAATATGAAACACGAATAAAGCTTTTTGTTGTATGCTTTAGCAGGTTTTGGTGCACGGATTGGACGCTATACACTATATTTATATATAAACCGCAGGCACTTACCTTACCTACACTGAAGGGCGGCAGTAAACTAAGTAAACGCGTTAAGCGCACCTTTTATAAAAAGTAAAGTTATGTGAGGTAACTGCCAATAAAAAACATGGTTGATGCGTATGTGGTCATGTTTGACCAGTACAACCAAATTATTGATAGGTGATGCTTATCAATTCATAAAACGTAGCTAGCTAGACTGATCAAAGTATGATGACCTGTATCATAGTAGATGATAACCCAATTGCACATGAGCTATTGACCACCTATATTGACTTAGTACCAGACCTTACTTTAGTCAATAGCTTTCACTCGTCTTTAGAAGCCCTAAGCTGGTGCTCAAAAGAAAAGGTTGATTTGGCCTTTATAGATATAGAGATGCCGGGTTTAAACGGCACTGAGTTGGTACGCAGCATGATTAACCCGCCTATGGTGGTGTTTATTACTTCTCACCCTGGTTTTGCCGTTGAGGGCTTTGAGCTGGATGCATTGGACTACCTGATGAAGCCCGTAAAGCTGGATCGTTTTTTACAGTCAGTTCAAAAGGCCGAAAGGCGTAAGGCACAACAGCCTGACAGGCAGGCCAGCCCAACGCAACCAGCAGAAGAACCACAACAGCCCTTAGAGCACCAGGCACCTACAAGCCTGTTGCTGAAAAGCGGTGAAGAAACCCACCGGGTTACCCCGCAAGACATTACTTATGTGAAGGCCAATGGCAACTATGTAGATGTTCATTTTGAAGCCAGGCAAAAAATTATGGTGCTGCAACCCCTGCATGACCTGCTTGATAAACTTCCTGAAGGCTTGATGGTACGCACGCACCGCTCTTACGCTATTAACCTGAATAAG
>CAZXTW010000536.1:0-4978 GCA_964643525.1 uncultured Roseivirgaceae bacterium | reverse complement strand
TGAGCCAGGCCCAGTTCAGGGCCGACAGTGTAGTGAATACAGTGAACCAGCTTAGTCATGTGCCTGAGAAGTTCAGGGCTGATACAGCTAAAATGAAAAACAGAATGGCCATACTTAACCAGCTGGCCGGCTTTACCAATACAGCCATTAGCAAAGAGCGTTTCATTTATTTTGACAGCATTGAGGCCTGTTTTGACTGGTTAGATACCATCAGCCCAATTAACCACGGCCTGGGTATGCACTTGCCAGATACAAACAACACTTCAGAACCAACCCCACCGCAGGAAGGCGTAGCCGTAAGAGGCAAAGTTGAGTATTATGACAGCAGCTGGACACCCACCCTGCCAGGTAATGCAGTGTATTTTAGGCGGGGTGCTGTTGACCGTGAGGGGCGGTGGCAGGGCCGCGTTCAGGATTACTTTGCTGACAGCACCCTGCAAATGAAAGGCCATTATAAAAACGACCTGAAAGAGGGGTGGTTCATTCATTACCACCACAACGGCAGTTATGAAGCCGCTGGCGTTTACCGCAATGAACTCAGAATGGGTAAATGGGAAACATTTTACCCCAATGGCCAGCTTAAAAGCGTAGAGCGGTATGGCGCACGCTCAAAAACTGTAAGTGTTTGGGATTCACTGGGTGTTAAAATGGTGGCCAATGGCCAGGGGCAAGAGGTTGCCTACTATGCCAATGGTAAAGTGAAATACCAGGGTTACTACAATAATGGCTTCAGGCAGGGCCTCTGGAAAGGCTACCGCCCCAATGGCACACCCTACTACGAAGAGTTTTTTGACCAGGGCAATTTACAGTATGGTACCAGCTGGCACAGCAATGGCCATGTGTATAACTATGACGAGTCAGCATGGTTTCCTGCCCCGGTGGGTGGCCTTGCCCTGTTAAATCAATACTTTGCTGATTCCCTACGCTACCCTGCCACTGCATTAGATAGTTTAGTCGAGGGCACCGTACGTTTAATTATTGAGGTAGATGCCAAGGGAACTTTAACTGATGTAAAGGTATATGAAGGCCTTGGTGCCGGTTGCGACCAGGAAGCTATACGCCTGGTATGGCAGGCACCTGTGCAATGGCGTCCAGCCCGTGACCATGGCCAGCAGCTATTCAAAGGTGAAGTGCTGGTTGATGTACCTTTTTCACTAAATAATCAATTTTAGCAGGCTCAGCCAGGTAGAGCAGGCCTTGTTTTACGCATTATATTCAATTATCAGATGGGTTTACCCAGCTTAGTAACAGGTATTAACCCTTTGCCCCAAAAGGCAAACTTTTACTGAGCTTTACCGAGCCCGGTGGGGGCGGTTGAAACTACCCGACTTTACTTCCTGACTAAGCAGATTTATTTTCTTTGATATTTAAATAGTTCAATTATCAGTGCTTTGAATGCGGTTTATACTTATTTAATACAATAAAATATGGCTAATAACACACCTCTTTTGTGACCAGCGGTAAGGCAGTTCAATAAGTGGTTGTCATGTTTTTTAACTTTTTAACATTATTTTCTGCTTAGGCAAAACATTAGCATACAAATACCGTATACTTATCCAACTTAATTACCCATGTGCTTTACTGGCACTTTGAATGATTGTCTTTATTTGTATTGAACGCTGTATTCGGAAGCAAATCTAAACCACCTATTACTGATGTATAGTCAAACCCTTTCAAGAAGCTACAGTTCCAGACGCTCAGCTACCGTTGGTATTGGCAATGGTAATGTGAGCAATGTAATGCGTGTGGTGCCTCCCAAAGAAAGAAAGCAAAGATACTTTGATTTTAATCATTGCTGGGCGGTAAGCAGGGTATTTGACAAGCATCGGTTTTTAGCAAAAATGATTGAGGTGGCTCCTTTAGATGCTATCTGGACTGTTCAGGGCATACGCGATGCACAAATATTAGATACCCTGAAACCCTTTGTGGTTAAAATTGAAGATACAGGCAATGTAGTAAATGACGAGGTTTATCACATTCAACTGACCAAGCCTGCCAAGTTACAAATCATCTCTTCTTTGGCTGACTGGAACCTTGATAAGAACGTTGCCAATCAAAATATATTCGACGAAAACACATTTTACTTCACTTCTTACGGTTATCTTAGTGAAGACTTCACTTTAATTTCACAGGTCTTTTCTACCAGTGTATTGAAGCAAATGTATCTCGATTTCATCATTAAGTATTACGATCCTGAAGATGAAAGCCGTTACTAAGTAGCTTTGCATAATTAAACTCATATAGCTCAAAACTTATCAAAGGTGTGTCACTCGTGACCACCTTTTTTTTGTTAATAGCCTGTTTCTCTGCCAGCTTAACCCTTATCAACAGGTATTTTTAAAAGCTGGCAAAAAGGCATGATTATAAATGAGGCATATCTTTATGGTTGTTGTGTTTATTTTAAATGTAAATGGTTGGCTATCAATTTCTTTCTTTGCCACCAATCATTAAATGCCTTTACAGCCCATGTAATTATTTGATTTTTATATTAGTGGGTTATAACATGCATTTTGTAATTACTTTTTGATGTGATTTTTCTTAAACATTACCCAATTGTAATATCATGTCCTATTTCTCAAAATCAATTGCACTTCCATTTGGTTATATATATATTCAAACATTAGTATAGATGTATCTAATTACCGTTCAAAGCATTATCCGTTACCGCAATCAGTGCTTTTAGTAACCGGTTTCCAGAAGTAGGCATTTAGTTTCAAGCATTTGTGATGTTTACAAGTACTGCAAGGCATTGAAACTGTTTAAAGTGATCAAAACCTCAGCTGTATGATCCGCCGGATCATTTTATGCGTTTGCCTGTTAAGCATATTCATGCCTGGCTGTTTATTGGCTCAGGCAATTGGATTGCCTCGCATCAAAAACTACACCTTTACCCAATACAACGCCAACCCCAATAACTACTCAGTTGCGCAAGATAACGCTGGCCGTATTTACGTAGCCAATACAGAAGGGGTGCTCATATTTGACGGTGTTTATTGGCGGCTTATTAAACTACCACAGCAGGCTACACCAACCACCATAGCCAGTGGCTTTAACGACCGCGTATACGTTGGGGGCCAGCACTTTTTTGGCTACTTTAAAACCGATTCACTGGGTAGCCTGGTTTTTCATAGCTTGTCAGGCGCATTCTTGCCTGAAGGCTACAAACCAGGTAAAACAACCAATATAGTGGCCACTACCGGTGGCGTATACTTTTGTACTTCGCAGGCCATTTACCATTATAATGGCAACCAGCTGGTTACCATTAAGGCGCAATCTAGCTTTCATACGCTGCATCTGGTTAACCAGCATTTATACGTAACACAGGCAGGCTTGGGGCTGTTTAAGCTGCAAAACGACAACAGCCTCGCCCTGGTGTCCAGTCATGCACTGTTTAAAAACGCCCAGATTAATGCCATCATGCCTTATGACGAGCGCCGCATCATAATTGGCACAGCATACCAGGGTTTGTATTTGCTTAACGGCAATCAGCTATTGCCATTTGCCGCACAGCTCAAAAATAAGTTGGCCACTGCCTTTCTGATCAATGGTGTCAGGCTGGCAAACGGTTATTTTTTATTGGCCACCCGCCAGCAGGGGGTGCTCATTATCAACCCCTCTGGGCAGCTTGATGTACAAATTAACGAACAGACCGGCCTGCAAAACAACATTGTTGCCCATGCTTACCTTGATAAAACTGGGGTAGTTTGGCTTGCCTTAAACAATGGCATCAGCACCCTTGAGGTGGGGGGCGCTTACACTTTGTTTGATAGCCGGCTGGGCCTCAAAGGCAATATCAATGCCATTAAGCAGCACCAGGGCCATCTGTTTGTGGCCACCAGCATCGGGCTGTACCTGCTGTCTGACTTTGAGCGGGCTGCCACCACCAAAGGCAGCCTGTGGCAGGTAAGGCGCCACGTTGAAAAAGTAAGTAACATCAACTCTCCCTGCATGGCATTGCTCTCAACAGCCCATGGGTTATTAATAGCAACCACTACAAAAACATACCTTTACCACAATGGGCAGGTGCATGAGGCATTTCCGTTTGGGGCACAGGCTTTGTGTGCTTCAAAAGCATTTCCAGGGGCTTACTACGCCGGTACCAGCAACGGGGTGGTGCAACTTGCCCATACCCTTCAAGGCTGGCAGTTGGCGGGCAGGCCCTTACCGCAGCTTACAGGTAGTATAACCTTTTTGCAGGAAGATGCCCACCAGCACCTCTGGTTGTTGTCAAACCAACAGGGCCTGGCCAAAGTGCCGTATAATAATAATGCGTTACTGGCCGATAGCCTGCTGCTGTTTGGGAGGCAGCCAGTGCCCGGTAGCGGGGCAAGCCTGCGGCCTTCTATGGTGGCCGGGCAGCTGGCCCTGACCAATAGCCAGGGTGTATGGCTGTACAACCCTACTAACCAAACCTTTTATGTTGATAGTACCCGCTTTGCACATACCAGTGATTTTGAAATACAATGGGTTAAAAGCTATGGCGGCAACTGCACGTGGGTATACGCCCGTGAGCGGCAGCGCTTAATCAATCAGGGCCAGCAGCAACTGCGTCTTTCGGCCGTGGTGCCTGCACAGACGAACCCCAGCCAGTTGCAAGTGCACGAGCTTTTGTTTGACCATTATGTAACAGCTATTAACCACCGCCCCAATAATGTGGTTTGGGTTGGCACAGACCGTGGCCTGGTACGCTATGAAATAGATAAAGTCAAAACTGGGCGGCGCTTTTACCCACCGGCCATTTCGCGTGTGGTATTGAATAACAGTAAGGTGCTTTATGGTGGGCACGGTACACAGGCTGCTAAAAACACCAGATTACCTTCAAACCAGCGGGTGCTTCGCTTTGAATACAGCTCGCCTTCAGCACACCGGTATTCGTCACTATTGTTTCGGTACCGCCTGGAGGGGTTTGACCAGCAATGGTCGCCCTGGGAGCGCCAGTACCAGAAAGAGTACAACTACCTGCCAGCTGGCCACTACC
>CAZXTW010000535.1:0-4980 GCA_964643525.1 uncultured Roseivirgaceae bacterium | reverse complement strand
CAATACTTGAAGCCCCAAAGAAACCATCAATACCTTCAGTCCTATCCAGAACGTATTGCACGTCTTCAGGGTAAGCAAGGGGACCTCCGTGGCAAATCACGATTATGTCCTTTCTAAGTGATTTTGCCAGGTCATGCATTTGCTGTTGCAAAGCTGGCAGGGGCTGGCCAATCACATTCAGGCTGTCATAATTGCGGGCGGTAAGGTAATAGGCTGCTGTTTGCAGTACTGTTTCAGGGTGATTGTTGCCACACGTAAGCACCTGTACTGGTGCCTGGTGTTGCAGTTGCTCTATTACTACTTTTTCAGTACCAACCGGGGTCACTGCCAGGTCAATCTTAATAGCCCATTTCAGTGCCTCAGTTAGGGCGGGTTGGCTTACAATAACTGTAGGGCTCCACTCAAGTAGACCCTGTACTGTTTGGTAGGGGGCTGCAGTAGCATTAAGTAAAAGTAGCGCAGGCTCTTGCTCGTCACGTACTACGTGGTGCGATGACATGGTCAGGTTATATTATTTTTTTACAAGCTCAGGCCGGGGGCTGCCCACCATCAAACCCATGTTAATCTGGTGCACCTCCTCCCATGACCATAAGCCCTTAGGGCTTATTTGACTGTAAGCTAAGGTAAAAAACTCAATGATGCTTTCCTTAAACTGCTCACGCGCTATTGACGAGGCATAAATGCTTCGGGCATAGGGGTGGTGAAACCGTGTGGCTTTGTCTAGCCGGGTCTCATCAAGCCTTAATATAGGCCCGCTGTCAGTAATGTTATTAAAAGTCCACCGGTAGCCCGAGCGTTCCATCTTACTCAAGGTGGCTGCCAGCTTATGAATGTTTATTCTTGGAAATGAATTGCGCAGGGGCGTATCAACCCAGGTGGTGTACTTGTACTCAAGCTCATACCGGTTGCCGTTATAAATGCTCAGCACAATATCACTGGCAGCGCTATTGGCAAAAAGGGCATAATAATGCAATGGGTCTGGGGTTTCAACAATGCGCATACGTAGCGGCTTTAGCTCAGTCACTACAGTATCTTCATGGGTAAGCTTTTCTACATCCTGATACACCCGATCATACTCATCCTGCCAGTCGGCTTTATACTTGTCGGGCTCATCCAGCACGGCCTCAAACGTATCTAAGAAAAAAAGAAACTTATTGACACACTGCTGGGCTTCGGTATCTTCACTGTTATCAAACGGCGCATAAAAGCGTTGTCGCTCTACCGTATTAATCCAGCAAACCAGCTTCAGCGCCAGGTCTGTTTCAGGCTTGGCAATAGCCAGCTCTCTGAAGTCGCCAATTAATGCAGCTTCACGCAGGGCTTTTTCGTGTGTAAGTGCTTTTTCTGGGTGGTGCAATGCCCATACACCTAAAAAGCCGTCAATATCAAAATGATTGGCCGTAGTAAACTCATAGGTGTTTGGATCTTGGCCGGCAAGTAAAAAGTTCAGAACAATGCCAGTACTGGTATCGTCTGCCCACTGGTTACTTTTCATAACGCCGCGCCAATGAGATAAATTGGTACATCCAGAATGATAGCAATCAACAGCTATGCCTTCATTGCGAGACAAGCTGTCACTATAAGACAAGAAAAACATTAAGTCAGGTCGATTAAGGGTTCTTTAGCAACTATAATAATACGTAGAATTACCTACATGGTTGCATGCCCACCTATGAATCAATAAAATAACGGCTTGCTATTTTTAGTATAAAATAGCAAGCCGTAAATCACGCAGCTGTGTACTGCTTTATAATTTGATTGATAAACCCAGAAGAAAATTTGTTCCAGCCTGCGGGTAAAAGAAGTTTTCTACAATTAAATCGTTAAGTACATAATTAAATGTGTAGCCATTGGCCGAGTACTGAGTGTTAAACACATTGTTTACCAACAGGTTAAGCCCAATTGATTTTATCTTTTTTGTTTCAATGGTATAGCTTACCCTAAAATCATTCACAAAATATGAGTCAATCTGGCGGTTACTATTACTGGTGTTGTCTAAAAACTGGCTGCCAATATACCTGCTTAGCAAGGCGGCCTCAAGGCCTTTTATGGGCCTGAATAACCACTGGCTGCCAGCAATCACGTTGGGCGAGAATGAAATGTCAGTATCAGTAAAATCATTCACAATCAGTTCACCAGAAATCACATCGCTGGTTACTTCACTAAAGTCATCAATCTTATTTTCACTGAAGGTGGCATTCACACCCCATGAAACCTGAGGGGTAAGGTGCCATATCAGCTCAGCTTCAATCCCAGCCCGGTGGCTGCTGCCCACATTGGTGCGTATAGGGCTGCCCACATCGTTCAGGGCACCGGTATTCACCAGCTGGTCAGTGTAATCCATCAAGTAATAATTCAATGCAAACGTATACTTATTGGTGTTGCGCTTAAAGCCTATTTCTATATTCCGCAGGGTTTCGTGTTCAGGCACTGCACCGTTAGGGGCGTCAACAAAATCGGCCCGTACCGGTTCGCGGTTAGCAATGCCATAATATGCATAAAAGCTGTTCTGCTGGTCCAACACATAAGTTAACCCTGCCTTGGGGTTAAAGAACTTATAATTGTCGCCAATAGCTATGGCACGCAGGTCATTGTCTGTACCAAAAGCAAAATAATTCACTGATCGGTACTGTAAATCAGTAAACAGGCTTAGGCGGTCGTTCAGCTGGTAGCTGGTTTTCAAATACAGATTAAAATCTTCCTTATCACCTACGCCCTGGTAATAGCGCTCTCTAATATTTGAAGTGCTGGCAAATCGGGCCCAGATTACCTCGCCAAAGTGGTCGCCCTCGTACTGATTCCAGGCTCCGCCTAAAATTACCTGCCAGCGGTCGCTGGGGCGGTAGTCAGCGCTAAAAGTAAAGCCATAAAAATCATTGTCCAGCCAGCGCCGTCTAATCAGGTCTGTGCTGGTAATCGTTTCATTGCCAATAGTTATGTCAGGCAGCAGGTAGGCCGCCAGGTCGTCATCTTCTCTAAACTCTTCAAAAAAGCCCCTGCCGTAAGTGTAATGCAGTGCACCGTTCAGGGTAAGCTGGTCATTCACTGTATGGGCCGCATGCAATTGGTAGTGGTCTTGCTGGTAATCATCTACCTGGTTGTCATACGTATAAAAGTTATAATTGCGCCCGCTGTTTCTCAGGTTGCTGGCTGCTGCGCCAGATAAAAAGTTGCGGTCAATATAGGCTTCAATGCCGGCGGCATCGTTATTTACCCGTGCCTCTGGTGTGCCAAACCATGATTGGTAAGTAATTTCCTTGCCAGAAAACACATTGGCCTTTACCAGCGTTTTTTTACCATAATAACCTGCACTTACAAAGTATGACCTTAAGTTGGCCGAGGCACGGTCAATATACCCATCAGAGGTAATTTGCGACAGGCGAGCATCAACAGTAAAGCGGTTATTGATGAGGCCCGTACCGGCCATAACCGTATGCTTGAATGTACTGAACGAACCGCCACTGTTGTTAATTTCAGCATAAGGCTCAGCATTAAAGCTGTTGGTCTGTATGTTAACGCTGGCCCCAAAGTTGCCTGCCCCGTTGGTAGATGAGCCCACCCCACGCTGTATTTGTATATTATTGACCGAAGAGGCAAAGTCGGGCATGTTCACCCAAAACACCCCTTGTGATTCAGCATCGTTCAAAGGGATGCCATTAACTGTTACGTTAATGCGCGAAGGGTCTGAGCCCCTGATTCTAATGCCAGTATAACCCACGCCAGCGCCAGCATCAGAGGTAACTACCACTGAGGGCGTTTGCTGCAACAAAATTGGCAGGTCCTGGCCCAGGTTTACCCGCTCTAGCGTTTGCTTATTTACATTCGTGGCTGTGGTTTGGGCCAGCCCTGAAGCCCGCGTGGCCGTAACCACTACCTCATCGGGCAGCATTAAATTGGCTTTCAGGTTTACTGGTACCTCTACATCGCCAGCCACCTCAATTTTAATGTGAGCAGTGTGGTACCCCACATAGCTCACGTTTAAAGTATAATTGCCGGCTGGCACATTGTTCAGCACAAACCGCCCATCAATATCAGTGGCGGTGGCAAAGCCGGTTAACTGTATGGCCACATTGGCCCCAACCAGCGGGGCATTGTCGGCCTGGCCTTGAATAAGGCCCCGTACGGTATACTGCCCAAAAGCGGCACAGCATAGCAGGCACGCACAAAGCGTGTTCAAAAAGTTTTTCATTTGGTTAATGAATCATTAAAGTACAACAACAAGGGGGCCTGGGGCAGCTCCCTGTTTACTTCTTACCATACTTCGTTCCCTTCGCCGGCATTACCCGGATCAGGTGCAATGGGTATGATCTCAGCCCGTTGTATTAGGGCACCCCAATTCTTTCAACGGTGCAAAGTTAGGCTACAGCAGCTACATGTACAAAAGTGCAACAGGCACGGCATTTGTGGCCTTTTGCCATACATTCACTATATTCAAGCCTTATGCGCAATGTGTATACCATAGGCCTTTGCCTTTATTTTATTTGCTGTGCCCTGCCGCTGTTGGGGCAGGTAAACTTTTCATGGCGCTATGCCAGCTATGCCCCTGTGCAGCTTCAATACAGGGTGGCCAAAGGCAACCAAAGCTATGTATTGTACCTAAGGCTTGAGCTGGGCCAGCAAGAAACCATTGACAATTACCGAATTTTACTGCAAAGGGGGGGCAATAATTCTGAAACAGTCAGGTTTAGCAAAGCACTGCAGGCCCTGGATGTTACTGATAGCCTGGTGCACCAGGCCAACCCGTTTTATTATTACCGCGTGCGCCTGCCGGCCGATACCGCCGAGTACATTGCCCTCATAAACTTGGTCAAGCAATCGTCAGGGCAAAACTATTTGTTTGACCTGACGCTGGCCGGCCCTAACCGCTTTGAGGCCAGCCCCATTATGCCGTTTGAAGCCATAGCACAACTGCCGTTGTTCGAAAATTACCTGCATACCAGTGACAGCCTGCGCATTTGGTCGGCCAATAGTGCCCTCACT
>CAZXTW010000534.1:0-4986 GCA_964643525.1 uncultured Roseivirgaceae bacterium | reverse complement strand
ACAAAATGATGCGGATTTTTAGCCCCCAGTGGCAGCCTGGTGCCACCAGAGATTGGCTGGCCACCAAGCAAAGCAATATTGTTGGTGTTGGGCACCACAAAGGTAGTACCGTATGAGGTAACGGTATCAGGCCGGTTGGGGCCACGCCTAAAGTAAACTGTGTCTTTTCCATTGGCCTTTGCCAGATCCATCCAGTAAGTATATTTGGTGCGGCGCATCCATTTGGTATCTGCCGTACGCATACTTACCCAGTCGCCCTCACGGGTTAGGTAAATGCTTTTTCCGTTAAAAAGGTAGTTGTGAGGGTACAGTTTAAAGGCATCAAACCGGTATGCCTGCTGGCAACTGTCGGGGCAGTCACATGGCAGTGCATCAGTTTTTGGGTCCAGGCCTAATTGGTTAAAAAAAGGCCCATCCAGGCAAACATCTGGCATAATGGGGTTGGGCAGTGGTGTAGCAAAAGGGCTGTTGGGCAGGTTTTTCACATCAATGGCCTGCCATGCTTTAGTCAGGTTGTTGGTGTCAAGGGCGTAGGGATCAAAGAATTCTACATAGTGGTTAATTTCGTTGGCATACATAGGAGGATAGCCTTTGTTGTGCCCTACCAAGCCCGAAAATATAGCCAGGCGACCATCGAGCAGTGGCACAAGGGTGGGGTACCATCTGCCACGTTTCATTAAACCGGTAAACTGCCAGGGGTTGGCATAGTTGGGGCGGCTTTTGGTATTGTAAGGCAGGCGCCAGTCAACCTTTTGCCAGTCAATGCGCTGTTCGGCCCGCCAGTCAAAAGCATACGAGGTGTTGTTGCCAGTAACAAATGGAAAATATTGCTGCGTGCCACCTACAAATAAGGGGTTGCCATTGGGCAGCTGCATATGGCCGGCACAGAACAGGTCATTAGGTATAAAGTGAGCATCATCGTCAGGGTGAAGTTCTGGCTCAGGTACAGGTATTCGGTAAAAGGTATTGGCAGCTGGGTTGTAGATGGCCGCATTGTTAACCAGTTGGTAATAGTCATTTTTGTTGTTTTTGTGAAAGGGGTCTGTATACCTACCAAAAAGGCCTTTAGTGGGCGCTGGCTTAGAGAACTGTGGGTAGTACTGTACAGGAGCCATATTGCGGTAACTAGAACCGCTAACCAGTAAAATTTTACCTGATGGCAACAGCAGGGCGTGTACGGTTTGCATGCCCAGTGAGCGATGGACTGCCCCGCCCCCTGGCTCAGGGGTTACACTTTCCCAGGCACCGTAGCGGGTGCTATCGGGACTTTCAGAGTGGTAGCGCAAACCGGGCATGTGTTTTAGCCCCGCATGGTGGTGTTGGGCATAAAGGGCCAAGCCTGGCCAGCAAAACATGGTTAGCAACAAGGTGGCACGGCTAATTGCCTTATTTGCTTTTTTTAATACAATCATGGTAAAGGTGTTTAGAATAGGGTGTAATGTTAACCCCTGAAGCGCTGCTAAAAACCAGTAAAAAGGGGCGATTGGTTAACCACGTAATTTTACGTGGTTTGCCAGTAGGGCTACCTGAATTAAAAGGCGAATCAACACTTATATACCTGATTATTAATGATTTAAAAAACTACTCACCTTTCACCGCCAAGCCAAACCCTTGCTGGCACTGACTTACTGCGTTAATTTGGCTACTGTATGTCACACCAATTAAAACACATGCACTATGCCAGATAGCACAGTTAATTTAAGCAGTGGAAAAATTGACCCGAATAATGCAAAAGACCTCAAAGCAAGGTGGAAGAAAAATGAATTCAGTGATGAGACGCTGATTGATGTTTTTAATCATTACCAGGACGGGCTGCAGGAGTTAACGGCCTACCATATGTTTACTGATGACTTTGAAGAGTTACGGGATAAGGTGAAATGGGGCAGTAAAATCACCAATTTAGCGTTTCATATAGGAGTTAATGAAAACACTCAATTAGTGCCCTTATTGTTTGTATCAATTGTATATCCAGAAGGGGCACAAAATGGCAAACCCAGTGAAAACCTATGGTTTTACCTGGCCCCTATTCATAAAGCAAGCAGACATTTTAAGCCAAGTAATGCTAAGCAACTTGATGAGCCTATGCAGAAAGAAGTGGTGCAGCAAACTGTGAGTAGCATTAGCCTACTTAAGAAGGTTGCAGCCTTTTTAAGCCCTCAAAAGGAGGGTGAGGCAAAAGAACTAGCGAAAAAAGTAGCAGGGCAAATTGAGACGCTTGAAAGATTCAAGGATGAGGTTACCGACGAAAGTGCTAAAGATAACCTATCGCTTCAAGATATTATTGACCAGCTTGAGCAAACCCTCACATTTTTGACAAGTGTTCGGCATTTTATAGAAGGCAAGCATTTTAAGGGCTTTCCAGATTTAAAAGATCAGATTAGGGCACTTGAAGCACTCACCAGGTTTGGTTCTGCCAGAATATCGAGACATGTGGCCAGCAATTTGGTATTTTCATTTAACCAGGGGAAGAGCCGCAGGGTTGATCGGGGAATGTTTAAAAATGCAGGTGACCAGCTGGTAGAACATTACAGTTTTGCGGCTGTGCTTGATTATGGCCATAAGATAAGGCCCAAAAAAGACCCAAAGGAGGATACAGAAGGGGCTAAAGGCATCAACACCACCATACAATCTGCCACCAACCTGTGCTTTTACTTTGGGTTAACCTTGCCTTTGCCTGAGCATAATCGCCATAATGCTTCTGACTGGGTTAAAAAGCGCGCTGGCGAGTGCGCGGGTAATGACATGATTTGCCATGATGATATTAGAAGGGCTCAAGCAGCACGGCACAAAAATACAGAAGGCACCTTGGGCAACCAGTTGTTTCCGGGCCTGGTTACTTATGATGACTGGCCCTTGTTAACTGTGGTATGCGAGGTGTACGCACAGCAGCCTTCTATAAAAAAAGATACCCATACTGATGGCAATGCGCCTTTAGCAGCTGACCTAAGTACGTTTTACGATGTATCGTTGCCCTGCCCGCCCTCATGCAATTTCTTACATAGGCTTTAGGCAATTTCATATATTGTAATAACCTGGCATTGTTGGGTATATTTACCCAACAATGCATTTCAATTACTTACTTGCTTTGCTACCCCATGCCTCTTCATTGGCAGCCACTTTGCCGCTGTTGATAGGCATGTACCGCCTCAGGGTATTGAACCGCACGCAATGCCTGTTATGGGGTATTTGCCTTAGTGAGTTGGTTGTTGAGCAATTGGCCAAGGTTTTATGGCACCAGCAGGCCAATAATTTATGGCTGTATAATTTGTTGTTAATTATTGAGCCCATTGTGTGGGGCGCCATATACAACAGGCAGTTTACTGGCCGGGTGCTGCCTAAGGTGGCCCGGTGGTGGGCAGTGGGGTTTGTGTTGTTTGTTGTGGTTAACGGCATTTGGTGGCAACCGTTTGTAACGACGCTTGGCCTGCATGCCTTTACCGCCCTGGTAGCCAGCATGGTGGCGTTTGCCCTGTTGTATTTTGCCCAGCAGTTAAAAAACAAGCACATGCTGCCCTTTAGCAGCAATTATATGTTGTGGGTAAACAGTGGCAATTTGCTGTATTATACCGGCAGCCTGTTTTATTTTATTGTATTGAATTTTATAAAAAGTAATAGCCCTGAGGGCCAATTGGTATTTACTATGAATGCACTTTTTAACATCACCAGAATGGCCCTTTATGCCAAAGCCTTATGGATGCAGCCAGTAGCGCCCAGCCGGTAGTATTGCTGCAGTTTGCAGTGGTGGCCATGCTGGTGATGTTTGCGCTGGCTGGCGGGCTGATAGCCTTTTTTACTACTTACCAGCGGCGCCTGTTAAAGCAGCAGGCGCAGCTACAGGCGCAGCGCGAGGCGCACCAGAAAGAGCTGCTGCGTGCCAGCCTGGAAAGCCAGGAGAATGAGCAGCGGCGCATGGCACACGAGCTGCACGATGGGGTGGGTGCCCTGCTGAGTACCTCGCGCCTGTATTTACAGCAGCTGCGCCTGCAACCTGCCAACCCCGATGCCCCCCAGTGGCTGGCCAAGGCCGATGAGCTGCTGCGCAGCACGGTGGGCAGTATTAGAACGATAGCGCAAAACCTGCGCCCGGCCGAGCTGGAGGCTGTTGGCCTGGCCGGTGCCCTTGAAGGTATGGCGCAACAGGTGCACCGCAGCGGCCAAATTGAGGTAGTGAGTACTATTGAGCCAGTTACAGGCCTAAGCCAAGAGGCAGAGCTGCTGCTGTACCGCATAGCGCAAGAGCTGCTGAATAATTGCATTAAGCATGCGCAGGCCACTACTATTACGGTTACCTTAACCGCCAGCACCCACCTGGCCACGCTTACAGTGGCCGATAACGGCATAGGCTTTGCCCCAAAACAGGATTTGCCAACCAAGCAGAAGGGAGGCATGGGGCTAAAAACACTTGAAAGCCGCACGGCCCTGTTGAATGGCACCTTAAAATGGCAAACCGCCCCGGACCAGGGCACCAGCACCACAGTGAGTGTACCTTTAAACCAACCCAGTGATGACTGACAGATTAGAAACGATTAAGGTGATGATAGCCGACGACCATGCGTTGTTTAGGCAGGGCGTGCAGTTGATGCTTCAAAACCGCCCTAATTTGCAGGTGGTAGGCGAGGCCGCCAACGGACAGGAGGTGCAAGATTTGATGCCCAGCCTGCAGCCCGATGTAGTTTTGCTTGATTTAGAGATGCCCGAGGTAGATGGTATAGCCACTACTGACTGGTTACTGACGCACCACCCAGAGGTAAAGATTGTTGTGCTGACGATGATTCAGAGCGAGCAAATGATGGTGCACCTGTTTGGCAAAGGGGTGCATGGCTATTTGTTGAAGGACTGCCAGGCCGAAGAGTTGTTTGAAGCCATAACATACGTGGTTACCAAAGGTATGTACATGACAGCCGCAGCCTCTGCCGCGTTGTTGCACGGCATTAAAAGCAAGACCAGGCAAGCCCCCAGCCTGGCGCATGGCAGTACTTTAACAGA
>CAZXTW010000533.1:0-4998 GCA_964643525.1 uncultured Roseivirgaceae bacterium | reverse complement strand
TATTTACCATAGTAGCGCTGGGGGCTATTGCCTTTTACCTGTTGCGGCATTACCAGCGGCAGGCGCAGGAGGGCAGTGCCCTTGATGAAACCCAACTGCGCGATGACCGGCAGCACCGGCGGCAGTTGCAACAGCCCAACCTGAGCCTGCCAGGCAAAGCAGTAGTGCAAGAGCTGGCCAATTATGGCTACATCAGGTACCTGGCACCCACCCAGGTGGCCCGCTGGCAAGGGGAGGTAGCCCAGCATTATGACAAAACCCACACTTTATGCCCAGTGGCTGATGCAGGCACCGGCCAGCCCCTTGCCTATAGGTATTACCAGTTTAACCCCAACCTTTACATCCAGCCTAATGGGCTTTTGCAGGTATTTAACCTGGTGGCAGGGGCTTTTGCGGTGCGTAAGCTGCAATTTGACTATGTGGTAGGCGCCTGGCAGCAAGGCCAGGGCTTTGGCCCAGAGGGGGTAGTGGTGAATGGTGTTGAGTATGGAGCTGACATACCGCCAGATGCCAGTGCAGAAACACTGCACGGCCATGCCATGTACATAATCAATGAAGTACTGGTGGCACAGGGTAGTAGCGAGCGCGTATACCGCGTAAATGAACAGGGCCCCCTGTGGGGTATACTGTTGCTTACCAAGCCGCTGCACATTTACCTGCTGTCTGTTACTACGCCAGGTTGGCTTGCACAAACGCATTAAAAAAGCCCTGCGGCTACGCAGGGCTTTTAAATGATGTTATTCAGGTGTCAGCGCATTACCGCTGTATCAGCACACGCTTGGTGGTGTTTTCGCCATTGCCATTTACCTGTATCATATACATGCCTTCTTTCAGGCTGCTCAGGTCAATGGTCATTCTAGGCTCAGTAACGGCTACACGCATCACGGCCTGCTGCAATACGTTGTAAATGGTAAGCACCTTGCCCTCAACATTGCCAGGTATTTCTACATTTAGCAGGTCATTGGCCGGGTTGGGGAAGAGGCTCAACTCAGTAAACAGGGCTTCGGTTTGCTCTGCCTCAGGGCCGGTACGGGCATAAATTGGGCCTCCGCCGCCACCGCCACCGCAGTTGAACGAGATGTACTTCCAGGTAATGCGGCTAGAGCCACAAACGGTTACTCGCACACCTACTGAACCGGGGCTTGAGCCAGCAGTAACGCTAATAGAAGATGCGTTTAATGAGCCAAAGGCCGACCAGCCCGAAGGCAAGAACCACTGGTAAGAGGCACCGCTTAGGGCAGTAGTGTAAAACGAGCCATAAGAGCCGGGGCACATATTACGGCCAGGGCCTGAAAGGGTAGGCGTTTGCGGGCCAGTTCTAATTGTTCTTGTACGGTTGCTGCTAGAAGCACCACAGTTTAAGTTGGCACGCACACTAATGTTGCCACTGCTGGCCGAGCTGCTGCTGGGGGCAGTAATGGTAACTGTTCTTGATGTGGTGGTTCTGGGCGAGGTGGTAGAACCGTTAATGCGCCAGCCGCTGGGCACCGTCCAGGTGTAACTGTCGCCAGTGTTTGAAGCAGTATAGCTGCCGCTGGCGCCAAAGCACAGCAGTGATGGGCCAGATAATGACGGTGTGGCTGCTGTGCCACTGCCTACCTGAACGTAAAACGTTCTGTACCTGGTGCCACAAAACCTATCATACTTTTGTGTTTGTGGGTTGTACTCACAACAGTACGAGCTGGCACTTACTGTACCTATACCAGGGGTGCTGCCCCAGTTAACGGCTACACTGCCGCCACCACTTGAAAAGCCGCTGCCATTTGGCCGCGTTACAGTCCAAAATACTGCCTGGCATGATGATGAACCACTTGACCAGTTGTAAGAGCCTGTGCCATTGCAGGGCACTGAGCTTGTGCCAATTATACTTTGGGCAAAAACGTAACCTGTACCCAGGTTAAGCAGGGCAAACAGCATAATTGCTGTTGCCAACACATTGTGTGTAGTAAACTGTTTCTTCATTAGTTAAAGGTTTAAAACGTGTTAAAAATAAGAATTGGTTTAATCTATTAAACTTACAAAAAACTATTGAATAGGCAAGTGTAGTAACAATTTGGTGTAAGGTTTACCATTGAATTGTATACCAAAAATGATTAATGAAGGTAATAGTAGTACTATGCTAAGGTGATATAGTGGTATAAACAGCCAAGAAAAAACATGGCATGCTCAGTTCGTTGCCTGTTAAATGTGGTGGTGGTAGTATTGGTTGCCTGTTATTCTGCTTTAAAAGTACTTTTGCTTTTTGTACTTCTTACTGTACTGATAGGGCTAAATCTTGTATGTCTTCATGCATGGTGGTCAGGGCCATGTGCTGGTCATACGCTGCATTAAAGGCAAAAGGTTTTTGCTGGGCAATATAATCGTAAATGTGCCAGTCGGTTTTAGGGGTAGGTACCTGCAACAGGTGGCTGGTATGAATCCACTCAAGCGTACCTTCATTGCAGGGCGGGGCCGGTTGCCAGTCTATATCAGCCAGGTACACAAAGCACATCCAGTTGTATTTTGTAGGGCTGGTTTCAACCAGGCTGCCGCAATAGCGCCAATCGTTTACCTGTATGCCGGTTTCTTCAAACGTTTCGCGTTGGGCAGCCGCCTGTGGCGATTCGTAGGGGTCAAGCTTGCCACCAACTGGGGTGTACATGCCCTGGTTGGGGGCCTTGCTGCGCTTTAACAACAAAAACTGGTCGGCATGGCGCAGCACACACATCACTGCCATTTGCTTTAACCCTTCAGGTACGGTATAGCCCATAATTGCGATTTTAACCATAAATAAAGTGCAATGCGCAGCCATTTCAAAACATGACCAAAGTCATTTTTTACCCTGACCACCATCATAACCGGGTAATAGGGGCTAACCTACCTTTGTGTTAAAGCAATGTGGTTAGTAAAAGAGATGATGTAATGCAGTAGATAATTGGACACTACGGTAACCAAAAAAGCCCCGCCATTCGGCGGGGCCTTTTTTTAGTCATGTAGTATAGCCTGTAAGGCTATTTATTGAGAGAAAGTACGGGATTCTGGTTGGTATTCTGGTAAGCTTCAATGGCCTGCAGCATATCATCAGCGCTGTTAATGGCCACTGGCAGCGTTTTTAAATGCAAAGTAAGCTTGGGCTCGCTTTGGCGCTTCATGCTGTCAAAATCAAGGCCAGCGTATGTTTCATAAGGGTATACGGCCAGCTTTTTGCCAGGCAGCAATGCAAAAATAGTTGGCCGCTTGCTGGGCGAGAGGCCAAAAAAGCGCCACTGCTCAGGCTTGTACTTAATAAACCCGTCACGGTCATCAAGCAGCACCACCACTTCAATGGATGAGAGATCTTCCACAGACTCATCAAACGTAAAATCAGCGTCTACAATCAGGCCGTCGTTTTCTTTCAAAAACACATCATAATTATAAATGCCAAACTCACGCACCTCAAAACTGCGCACCACATCGCCCATGGTTTGCATGCGCTCGTTATCTTCTTCAATCTTGGCCTGTATCTGCTCATAATTCCCGTTCCACTCATCGGCCGTAAAGCGGTACAGCTGGCGCAGGGGCATGCGCACGCTCACATAAGCCGTAAACTTGCGCTTGTTATTGCTGCTGGTTACCCGCATGCGGTAGGTATTGGGTGCTGTTTTATCCAGCTCAACCACATTGTCAGTATTATTCCTTACCCAATTGGGCAACGCCTTATTGCTTTGCCACAGCAGCATGCTTATTGGGTACTTGCGGCCAGAGTAATTAATGTAATACGCATACTTTTTCCAGTCGTAATTGTCACTGCGTACGGCCCCTTTGTGGTAGCTGTACACCAGGTTGTTGGTCCCCTGGGCGCCATAGCCTTCTATTTTGCGTTGCAGCTTGCGGGCAAAGCGCTGCTCGTCTTTCGGGGCCTTATGGCCATAGAAATAATTAAACAACCCGTCTTTCGGTATCTTATACACGTCAATATCACGCATATAATTAAACACAAAGCAGTTGTTTAGCAGCAGCTTGTTACCGGCCTGCTGCAATGAATCTACACTGGCCTGCATGCCCAGCTTCTGCTGGTTGCTATCGGCCTGGCTGGCCTGCAGGTAGGCCCAACCACCTTTCTCTTCATCAAGGTAATACAGGCCGTAATTCTCATCTGGGGTGTTGTTTTTAAACGATGCGGTGGTGGCCTGTATGGGCTTATTGGGGTCAATAAACACCTCTTTGCCATTTTGCGAGGCTTCAAGCTGCCACATCACAGCCGTGCGGAAGTGCTGCTGTTTGCCCTCGTGCTGCACCGTCATGGGTATGCCAGAAAGGTAGGCATCAACACCGCTGTGCAGCTCGCGGTACTCAATAGTAACCTTGCCCTCAATGGGCTGGCCATTGGCATCAACCAGTGCCCCGGCAGGCACGGCCAAAGAGGTGCCGCTTTTAAAATGCAGCGTGCCGCCCTGTTGCGCATCAACCTCATTGCGAACAAAGGCAGGGTTTAACTCGGGTACGGGTGGGGCAATAAGCGGCAGCTGTTGGCCCCTGTTACAGGCCAGCAGGGCCAGTAGTGGTAGTAGGAAGCAAATACGTTTCATCATTGTTGTTACCATAACATTTATTCAAAACCTGTTTATAAAGTCGGTTACAGAACAGCGGTAGCCTGGCCTGGCAGGCTGCCGGGCTGTTAATTACTCACTGATGTTATTCCACAAAGCTGGTTACGAATAGAAATAGGCGCAGGCGTGCTCCCGGTAATAATAGCGTGCTACATCAGCATAGCTATGCTGGCCGGGGCGGCCGGTGCCATAAGGAAAATACCTGTCAGTACTGTGTTGTAGTATAGATGCAAGGCTGTGAGAAAATCCATAATTATAGGCCGTAGCCAAAAAGGTTACGCTTGTTGTGGGGTCGCAACCAGCCAGGTAATGGCCAAACCGGTGCTGCATAATGGCATAAAAGGCCGCCAGGTAGCGCCACTGGCATTGCGGCTGTTGCAGTCGGGCCACCCGCTGCTGGCGCACCGGCACCGGCGGGGCTCCACTGTGG
>CAZXTW010000532.1:0-5000 GCA_964643525.1 uncultured Roseivirgaceae bacterium | reverse complement strand
CATGAGGCCATATCAGCCGCCTACAGCCCTTGGCCTGATGTACAGGTTATGGAAGCCTGTGGCCAGGGCATCTGTTGAGATGTTGCTGATTACTTCTACCACGCTGGCTGCTGTGCCCACCAGTACTTCTGTACCGTTGCCCACGCCAGGGTCAGTATCAAAGAAGTATTCAATGGCTTCAACTTCTACCGCGGCACCTGCCCCTGAGGGGTCAACATAAAGCAGGCGCGATTCATATATGCCGAAACGGCCGTTTTCATCTTCTACCCTGATGAACAGGTTATGAAAGCCCTGGCTCAGGGTTGAAGCGGCTGCATTGGCAGTGATGGCCGCTATTTGTGCCTGTGAGGTGGCCGCCACCCTTGTGCCTTTGCCTATGCCGGGGTCAGTATCAAAGAAGTATTCAATGCCGGCCACTAAGGTGGTAGAGGCCGCATCTGTCAGGTCAACATATATCAGTCTGCTTTCAGGCAGGCCCCAGGCGCCGGTTTGGTCTTGTGCCCGGAGGTAAAGGGTATGAAAACCCTCTGTAAGGCTGCTGGTAGAGATGGAGAATGATTCTGTGACGGTGGTGTTGGGGCTTGTGACTAATGCATTGGCATTGCCCACCCCGGGGTCGTCATCAAAGAAATACTCCATCGCTACTACATTATTGATGATGACGTCCTGGGCGTATGCCAGCCGCAGGCAGCCAAAGAGTAGTAACAATAGTATTGCCCTTTTCATATGCAATTGTTTGTGGCAGCTATGGGTAGCCGCCATGTTAGAAAAGGACCGCTTAGTTGCCTACTGCTGTGACGTTAATCTGTAAATCATCGCCCTGTTTAATTACTTCAGAGGTATTGAGCACTTTAATAAACGGCAGTGGTGTGCCAGTGGTGCTGAAGGGTATGGTGCTGCCGGTAATGCCAATGTCAGTACCATCAGAACCGGTACCTGCAGCGGGTGATGAAGCAGTGAGGGTAGGGTCAAAGGTGTACAACCACTGATCGGCAATGGGCACATTCACGAAAAGTGGGTCAACACCCTGCTGGTTCAGGCCATCGCCAGTGTTGCCACTGCCGGTACCAGCAGCGGGCAGGCTATCATTAACAGTGCCAAATGACAGGTTGCTGTTAAAAATGTTCTGGCTCAGGGTGGTTCTGGCTTCGGGCGAGCGACCATAGAAGATGTTGTTGCTGATGGTGCTGTTGGTTACGTTTTCAAAAGCATAGCGGTTGCTGCCGCCATCGCCCAGAAAGAGGTTGTTTTTGATGATAGCCCCAGAAATAGAGATTGAGCCAGCCACGTTGGTGCTGGTGCTGCGGCTGCCGTTGATGACGTTATTGGTAAGGATGATGCTTGAGGCGTTGGTGAGGTTAAAGTCAATGATGTCAGTATTGGTAAATTCACTGCGGCCAATGATGCAATTGCGGATGATGACGTTTGATACGAAGCGGGTGCTGCCGCTGCTATCGAATATGCGGCTTATTTCAGCATTTTCTATTGAGATGTTTGACAGGCTGTAAGAACCACTACTGTTGTTGAAGTAGAGTATGCTGGTTACGTTAAGGCCCGATATGCGGGTGTTGTTTGCGCCCTGGTTTAAGAAGATGTTGGTGCAGTTGGCACGCTGGGGGCCGTCTTTATCAGGGTTAAAGCCAATGCCATATATGGTAAGCTCTTTGGTAATGGTTACAGAACCGTAGTTGGTGTTAGAGGGGATGACGTGTATGATGTCACCATTAGAGGCTGAGTCAATAGCAGCCTGTAGTGTGGTAGCTACAAAGTCACCAGAGGGTGCGCCGGGCCTATTGTCGGCAATCCATGTGTTTTGGGCACCGGCAATAATAGGTAAAGCAAATACAATGAAGAATAAGATGCGAAGGTCGATTTTGATGGTCATGACGATATGTATTTTTATTTGGTTACAAGGATCAAGGGCCATACAAGTTAAGGAAAATTATTGAAAATTAATTTTGGAAATACTTAAGCGCATGGCACTTATAGTTATAGACTATTGAGTGGGCTGCATTTCCCAGGGGTTGGGCAAAAATATGTGCTGCCAGGTAGTTACAGGTGAGATTAAGAGCGGGTATGTGCCATTAGATGGAGTATTGAATGGAAAAGCCATATTTTTTTCATAAGTTTTCGGGAATTAAGCAATTACTGGTAGTTCTTAAAGTAAGGTTGGCATGATACCTAGAGCAATATCGAATGCGTGGCACGCGTTTGTTTGCGGTGACCGAAATGCTTTTGGGGCAGTGTACCAGCACTTTCACCGAGTGCTTACTTCTTATTGTCTGGGCCGGCTTAAAGATACTGAGCTGGCAGAGAATGCTGCCAGTGAGGTAATGGTGAAGCTATTGAACCACCCTGAGCCGAAGGAGATAGCCCATGTAGAGCACTGGCTGTATGTAGTGGCACGCAATTACTGCAACACGAGTTATACGAAGCAACAAAAACGCCAGGGTTTGTTAGAGCAGTCAGGCACACTGGATAAGCAACATGCACGCCCCGAGGCAGAGTTGCGGCTCAATGCAGAGTCAGTAGACCAACTGATACAGGCCACGCTGAATGAAACCGACTACCGGATTTGGGATTTGCACCAACAGGGGTATAAAAATGAAGAGATAGCCGTTAGGCTGAGTTTGAATGAGAAGACGGTTGCCAATAGAAAAAGTGCCGCCCGTGCAGCATTGCGCAAGGCAGTGCACCAGGCAAATAGGTTATGAGAGCACATTACAACGACAGCGATTTGTTTGAGCTATACACTGATTATGTAGAAGGGTTGGTGAATAGTGACACGCGGCAGGCTATTGAAGCACGCATGCGTGAAGATACGCCCACACGGCAGATTATTGAAGGGCTGCGGTATTTGTTTAGAAGGCATGGAGGTAACCGCGACGCGGTGGAAGCATATTTTGAGGCGTCAGGCAAAAGTATTGAGCAGCTGGTTAACCAGGCCCAGGCACGGCGGGTGTTTCAAAAGCGCATGTATTATGCCATTGCCGCCACCGTGCTGCTGTTGGTTATTGGGGGTGCGCTGTACTGGCAGTTTTCAAGTAACCGGCTGGAGCGTACCGTGAATAAAGCCCTGGCAGAAGCCTACCCCATGCCCGCCCAGCTGCGGGGCAGCACGCCTATTGAAGAGAGCTGGCACCAGGCACGCGCTGCCTACCAGATGAAGCATTATGAAGGGGCCATGGAAGCCCTTGACCAGATACTTGCCACGCAACCTGCCAATACGCAGGCGCAGTTTTTTCAGGGCATTTGCCATATTATGGTTGAAGCACCCAACCTGCAACAGGCCAAGCTGAATTTTAGAAAGGTGCTGCTTTCAGAAAGCCGCTTTACGCAACAGGCCGAATGGTACCTGACGCTGGTGCATTTGTATGAGGCTGATGTGCCCTCTGCCCTGCCCCTGCTGAATAAAATTGCCGGCAATGCCGAGCATTACCGACAGGCTGATGCTCAGGCTTTGTTAAAGTTGCTTAGGTAGCGCCAGCCCAGCAGCACGGCCCCTGCCCCCAACAATACCCCCAGTATGATTTGCCACAACGGTGTTTTGGCTGCAGGCACCACCGGTGCCATGTTGCCTATGGGCAAAAAGGCCGCCCAGTAGTAGGGGTGTGCGTATATGGGGTCGGGGTGCTGGTTGAGGTAGCTGAGTTTGGCTTTTTGCAGGGCTTTGTGTTTGGGTGCCCCTGCCATGAGGTGCTGGTAGGTAGCAACCATGATTTGCCCGGCGGCATCGTCAGGCAGCTGCCACAAGCTCATGATCATGCCTGAACTGCCCGCATAGCTGAAGGCACGCGCCAGGCTTATGATGCCTTCGCCTTTTTGCCATTGCCCATAACCACTGTTGCATGCGCTAAGCACCACCAGCCTGGTGTTGTGCAGGTCAAGGTTATAGATTTCGTCCATATCAAGGTAACTGTCATCCACGCTATCAGCCCCTGGGGTAAAGAGCAGCTCTGACTTTGAGGGGTTCTCTGGGTTAACCAGGCCATGCATGGCCAGGTGCAGGATGTCATATTCATGGGCATGCTGCTTAAAGTTAAGTTCGCTGGCTTTGTTGCCTATGAATGAATCGCCCCTGGTTAATGTGGCAATGCTGCGCACCTCGTTTACAGCACCTGGCAGGTTGTATTGGCCATTACGCACCAACTGGGCCAGCATGGGCCTGCTGGCACTGTCAGCCATGGCCAATAGCTGGTTGTTGTATTCTGGGGCAAAGCCGCCAAAAAACCGCCGTTGGGTGTTGGGTGTAGTAATAGGCTGGCCAGGCAGGCTTTTTTGAGATAATACGGCACCCGAGTAGGCAGTGCTTACGGCACAGGTGCGGATGAGGTAAGGAGCAGTAGCATAGGCCACAGGGGTAGCAGCAGGTAGTTTTTGTGTGGGTAAGGCATCAAAGCTAATAACGCCCAGAGGGCCGTCTGGCACAATGGTAAGGTGTTGTGGCTTGCCCAGGCTGGCCACCGCGGGGTGTACCAGGGCCTGGTACAGGTGGTGCCCTGCTGTGGCAAAGTACCTGTCGGCCAGGTGGGCAGAATCTAATATGAAACGCTGGTTGGCCGTGCATTTTCTGAACCGGGCCAGGCTTTTGGTTAGTGAATCAGTGACGGGCACGGCATAGATGTACTGTTGGGTGGTGCTTATTGCAATGGCATAGATGTGTTCAAGGCCATAGAAGTATTCAAGCCATATGTGCCGGGGGCTATTAAGCAGCTGCCTGATTTGGTTGATGCCCATATTGTTTTGGGCATATTTTAGCTGGTGGTATTGTGGGTAGGCTTGTTCCATATGCTCAACCAACTGGGCTATTTGCAGCTGTACGTTTACCAAGTTGGTTTTGGTGGTTGCCTCATTAGGTGGAGCCCCCTGACTCAGTCGTTTATCAATTTGATCAATTGAAGGGAGGCTACCGATAATGAGTTCCTGAAAACGTGATCTGGCGCACAAAAAAGTCAGAATAATGATAAAAATAACACTTCTTACGGTGCTCTTACTTGAGT
>CAZXTW010000531.1:0-5004 GCA_964643525.1 uncultured Roseivirgaceae bacterium | reverse complement strand
GCAACACACCTGGCTAAGGCTAATTGCTTAAATCAACAAGACAAAACACCTTAACTATACAATTATGAAAAAGCAAAAATTATCATTAACGCAGTTAAAAGTAAGCAGCTTTACCACCAGCCTCAGTAAAGAGGCCCAGGCAGTTAACATAGGCGGCAGTAATTGCACTGCCTGTAGGGTAGATTGTGACCCAAATTGTGGCGGCGGCGGTGGCGGTGGCAACTCTAACAATTGCAGCGGCCCCGAATGTGTCACTGCATTAAGGTTATCGTGCCTTACTGGCCCATGCTAAGCAAATGCCAACTAACAAAAAGGCCTTCATTACTGAAGGCCTTTTTGTTTTCAGGAGGTAGGCTTTACACGCCGCTTTACTTGTTGAGTTGTAACATAAAAGCAGCTTCACGGCCCTGGTAAGTGCCTGTGCCTACTACTGTATTGGCATTGTTAATGGCGCCGGCTGCGGTAAAAGTCCAGTAGTTGCCATCATCAGTATCTTTCGGGTACAGGTCGTTCAGGTAGGCATAGGTTTCTGTTTTGGCTACCCAATAAAAAGCCTTACCCTCTTCAGTGCCTACTACAAGACCATTGTTATTAATGCCTGTAGGGATGGCCGGCACGCCAAACCGCAAGTCGCGCCATGCGTCACGCTCGCCGCCCAGCAGAGCTTTGTCCCAAAAAAAGCCGTGGGTAGCCCTTGACTCTGGGTGTATCCACGTGCCAGCTACCTGGCCCTGATCATTCATAGCCAGCGCAGTACCTGCCATACCAATTAACAATAAATAGGTGCTATCTGCCGTAGCATAAAACGGAGTAGAAATGCGCAGGTACAGCTTACCGGCAAAACCGGTGGCGCCGCCGCATGTATTGCCTTTGGCATCAAAGTCATGCACTTCAGAAGGCAGGTTCAGGGCACGCCCAATAGGAAAACCCAACGGGCGATAATTATCAGTACCCAGTTGGTGCAGGTAGGCCCTTTCGGTTTCAGTGGGGCGGTCAAAATCGGCTGGTACCGTTTCAACATAAGCATGGGCAGGCAGGGGGGTGTCTTGTCTCAGGCCGGCTTCTTTCGCTACAAAGGCTACATACTTATCGCTCATAGCATTGGCAGCTACCAGGCCCTGTCCCAACTCCAGTGGCTCAAAAACAAACCGCTCGCCTTCTCTGGCATACCCACCACCCTGGTATGCTACCTGGTAATAACTGTACTGGTCAGGGTATACATCTTTCATTTTAACCAACAGGTGGCGGTTTTCTGTGAGGCTTACGGCCTCTGCAAACGGAAACTCACCCAGCAGTACTACCTCGCCAGGCTGGCCGCCAGGGTTGCTCAGTATTACAAACAGGTTGCGGTTTTCTGCTGTATAGATTGAGCCAAAGCTACCCGCCAAATCGCCTTTTTCATTTAAAGTATGTATTTGTATATCGGTTAGCTCCTGGGCTTCCAGGCTGCTTTGGTCTGCAATATGCGCGCTTAAGTTAATTACCTGCTGGGCATGTACTGCACTGCCTAGCAAAAGCAGCAGCAGGGTGATGCATCGTACCATCATGTTATTTCGTTTAGGCGTTTTTCAAATATACACATTCACCAATGGCCATAAAAATAGTGCCATTTAGTTTATACAAGGGCAAATGGTAATACAGGCATACAATGCCATATACAAAGGTGGTCATTCATTGGCATAAAAAAACCAGTAGTAGTACCAGTATTTATGCTTATCACACCTTAACATTCAATTAACCAATTGCAATGCCTATACCTAACAGTAGGTATAGGCATCACTACCTATAAGTACATGCAATTTAGCTACGCTGTGGTATTGCGGCAGCAGAGGGCAGGGGCTACTTTTGCCTTATCTTTAATTATTCTAAATAAAAATCATAGCCGCCCAATGGCCAAACAACTGTTTAAACCCGCATTATTGATTTCTGCACTGGCAGCACTCTGCTTTTTATGGAGCTGCTCTAATGACGACGATGTTAACACCGGCATTGACGTCAGTAACCTCACACAAGCTGTATCAAGCCCAAGAGGCACTACTATAAACATTACTTTTGATGTTGCCGCAAGTGGTGGTGTGCAATCAGTTACCGCCACAGCCGAAGGCCAGACCAGCAACCCGGTTACTGTGGTTGATAATGGCACCAGCAGCAATGTATCGTTCGATTATACAGTGCCCGGCACTGCCACCCTTGGCCAGACCTTTGCTATTGATTTTACTGTAACTGAAAACAGCGGCTCAATGTCAGAGGTAAATGTAGTAGTCACTGCTTCAGAAGTAATTTCAACTCCAACTACTTTTGAGTTTACCAGAGATGGAGTAAGTACTGTATCATTTAGCGGCCAGAACGACCGGTTAAATCAGGTAGAAGAGATTAAAGACCTGCTGAAGCTGGCCGATGCCGGCCAGGTAATTAGCGAGCAGGCCCTGCTTGATATGTTTGAAAACACTGGTGACAACGGCAACGGCAATTTTAGTTTCACCTCTGACAGGCAATTGAAGAACAAAACTTTTGCCCCTGACCTTGACGACCGTTTGTACGAAAACCTGTTTGCAGCCGTGGCTACCGCCAGTGTGGCAGGCAACAATGGCACCCAGGCGGCCAACGGCACTGCCGGGCTGATTACCCGCGAAAACAGCGGCAATACCATACTGGTGAATGAAAAAGGCCATGAGTTTACGCAGTTTATTGAAAAAGGCCTGATGGGCTCTGTTTTCTACAACCAGATTTTTAATGTATACCTGACTGATGTGCGCATTGGCAATGACGTAGAGAATTATGCGCTGCGAGATGGCAGCAATTATACTGATATGGAGCACCACTTTGACGAGGCCTATGGGTACTGGAACGCCCCGGTTGATTTCACATCGCCCTGGCCCAGTGAGCGCAGCAGTGAAGACCGCTTTTGGAGCCACTACTCAAATGTGGTTGACAATGTAAACGGTGGCCTGTTGGGTACGAACAAAATTGTGCAGGATGCCTTCATTGCTGGCCGTACCGCTATTGTGAACAACGACTTAACTGAGAAGGATGCCCAACGCGATGTACTGTATGAGCAACTTGAGCTGGTAGCTGCTGCCACCGCGCTGCACTACATTAACTCAACCATTACAGAGCTGGGCAATGGCAATACAGGCGAGGCTTTTCACGTATTGTCTGAAGCCTGGGCATTTACCAATGCACTGAAGTACAGCCCAAGAAAAGCCATTACGCTTGAGCAGATTAGCACCATACAAAACACTGACTTTGGTGCTGACGGTAACTTCTGGAACGTAACTGTGGCCGGGTTAAATACTGCCAAAGCTACTTTGGTAAGTGTATACCCTGCCCTTGACCCAGTAAAAGATGATTTGTAAGTATTAATAGTTATAACACATTAATTTTGCCGGGCTTTAGCAGTGTACTGCTAAAGCCTTTGGTGCTTTTTTAAGATTAGCTACATATGAAGAAGGTACAACAACATTTTCTCTTAGCATTGCTTATTGGCGGCCTGGTTTTTATGGCTGCGTGCGACAGTGACACGGGCGGTGGTGACGGCCCTACAGACCCTACCTTTGACCGCGCTGCCATGCTGAACAATATTGCCAACCGCTTTATTGTGCCCTATTATGAGGCCCTGCAAAACGATGTGAATGAATTGAATGATGCAGCTACGGCATTTGCCAGCAACCCAGATGCCTTTAACCTGACTGACGTACAGCGCAAGTTGAAAGACGCCCGCCTGAGCTGGCAACGCGTAAGCCTGTACCAGTTTGGCCCGGCCGAAAACAACGGCCTGCGCGGTGCATTAAATACCTACCCGACTGATACTGACCAAATAAACGACAATATTAGCAACGGAGGTTATATTTTAGGCACCATTGAAAATATTGACGCGGGCGGTTTCCCTGCGCTGGACTTCCTGATGCACGGCACCGGCAATACTGAAGCTGAGTTGTTGCAGTATTTTACCGATGCCACCCAGGGCACTGCCCGCCTGGCTTACGTAGCCGATAATGCTGCCTTTATTAAAGGCCTGGTAGATGCCACGGCCAGCGGTTGGGCCGCCAGTGGCGGCAATTACATAGCTACTTTTGCTGATGAAAGCAATGCCGGCACCGACGTGGGCAGCTCGCTAAGCCTGCTCATTAACGCCGCTACCCTGCATTACGAACGCTTTTTGCGTGATGGTAAAATTGGCATACCTGCGGGTGTGCGCAGTGCCGGGGTACCCAGGCCTACCGCTACCGAAGCGTTTTATGGTGGCTATTCAAGAGAGTTGGCACTGGTAAATTTCAGGGCCATGCAAGACCTATTTACCACAGCACAGGCCACCACTGAAAGCACCATTCTGGTTGATTACATCTTTTTTCTGGAACGCGAAGACCTGGTTAACCAGCTTAACGCCCAGTTTACTGAGGTGAGCACGGCCCTGCTTGCTGTTTCTGACCCGCTGGCTGATGATATTAATAATGACCTTGACCCGGTATTGGCGGTATTTACTGAAATGCAGGATGTAGTGGTACTGATTAAGGTAGACCTGACCTCTGCCATGGGTATTACCATTACGTTTCAGGATAACGACGGCGATTAAGTGAAAAAGGGCCTCTGCGGAGGCCCTGATGAATAGTACCCCGCATAATCAACGCTGCGCAACACGTAACAATGGCTCAACTAGAATGATTAACTGGCGCAAGCATATATATAATGAAGTATCAGCCGCTCCGCTGGCAGTATTCCGTATGCTGTTTGGCGGGGTAATGCTGGCCAGTATTTTGCGGTTTATACTCAAAGGCTGGGTGGTTGATTTGTACGTAACCCCTACGTATTATTTTACCTACCTTGGTTTTGACTGGGTGCAGCCCCTGGGCCATACAGGCATGCACCTGTTGTTTATTGTCATGGCCGCCAGCGCCACATTAATTATGGTAGGGCTGTGGTACAGGCCGGCCAGTATTATTTTTTTCCTTACGTTTACCTACGTTGAGCTGCTTGACAAAAGCAATTACCTGAACCATTATTACT
>CAZXTW010000530.1:0-5015 GCA_964643525.1 uncultured Roseivirgaceae bacterium | reverse complement strand
CAGCCTGAGGGCCACCTATGGCCCGCCCGACCTGCCCGCCACACCCACTGAAGCTGCCACACAGGATGACCATGAAGTGCCGCCCCTGCCAACAGCAAGCACCGAGCAGAACGAAGACCGTGTGGAACCAGTAGCAGCACCGATTGAGCTGGTTACGTTAGAGCCCGTAGATACCAGCGAGCAGGATGAAATGAAAGACAGCCTGACCGAACAGATAAGGGCCATGCAAATGAAACGCAGGCAGTTTTTGGACGCCATGAACGCCAATGACACCATTGAAGCACAGCCTGCCACCACCACGCCTGAAGCACCGGTACACGAACCTGAGCCTGCCGCTGAGCCTGCACCTGCAACAGTTAATACAGCCCCGCAACCTGAGCCTGAGCCAGAACCAATACCGGTAGCAACAACTACACCGCCTGTGGCAGAGGCAGAAACCCCAGCCCCGGAACCAGCAACCGAACCAGTACCAACACCACAACCTGAGCAGCCTGTAGCTACCGCACCACCGGTTGAAGCGCCAAAGCCAGCGCCCACACCTGCCACCACCACTGTACCTGATACCCCTACCCTGCCAGAAACGCCCATAGCTGCCGTTGACAGCACCCTGCTCGATGCCATTGAACGCAAACAAAGCCTGAATGCTGATAAAGACAATCAAAAAGGGCAACAAGACTTAATTGATAAGTTTATTCATGCTGAAATAAATATTAGCAAACACCTGCAACAACACCGTACTGACCTTGACGACCAGGTAGACCTTTCAGAAGACAGCAGCCGCCCTGGTGATGATCTGGTATCTGAAAACCTGGCTAATATTATGTTGAAGCAAGGTAAGGTGAACAAGGCCATAGACATCTACAAGAAATTAATTTGGAAGTTTCCGCAGAAAAAGGCTTACTTTGCATCTCGGATTAAAGATTTAAAAAGCGCCTAAACATATGTTTCAGTTCATTATAGGTTTAATTATTTTTCTGGCTTTAGTTTTAGTAGTTGTTATACTTGCCCAGAATTCAAAAGGAGGAGGCCTTTCTAGCCAGTTTGGCGGCTCAGGTGCCAGCCAGCTAATTGGCGTTAAAAGAACAGGCGACCTGCTTGAAAAAATTACCTGGTACATGATTATCGGTATTTTTGCCCTAAGCTTGGGTAGTACCGCCCTTGTACCTCAAGATCAGGTAAGTGAAGAAGGTGGCTTTATGAGCCCCAACGAGCAAAAAGCCCAAGAAACAGGTGGTGGTTTTGCACCCGCAATTGATACCAACCCTACTGATGATGGCAACACGCCGGCTACAGACGTAACCCCTATAGATACTGCCGAGTAATTAAGCGGTAATAACACCAAAAATATACAGAAGCCCTGCAATAGCAGGGCTTTTTTTGTCAGGCAGCTTTTTGAGCTATTTCTTTGACAAGCAGGCGCTTGGCAATGGGCTCTATCGTTTCTGAAAGTGGAAAGCCCAGGTGGGCCACCACAAGGTAGGTAGCAGGGTTAGGCAGACTTTTATAACGCCTGATAAGCGACAGCTTAATGTTTTCATAGCTCTGGCTAATGCGCTTACGCGGTGTATCAATCAGGTTGGTGCGTACAGCATGGTGCCGCTCATTGGCGTTTTCAATTACCGTTACGGCAAACTGGTATACCTGCAACTCATCAAAACCCTGACCATCAATAAACAGGTAGCCTTCTTTTTTATAAATAGGCATTACACCAACGGGTATGATTTCCATTTGCTCTTCAATAAAGTCATATACGTCTTTACCTTCTTCAATGGCTTTTTTGAGTTGCGGAATGGTAAAGGTAAGTATGCTTTCAAGCTCTTGCATGTAGTCAGTCTCAGGCAGCATGTTATAAACCATTTTGAGCTTATTGATGTCAATCTTCATCAGTTCGGCTTTAAACGCACTGTGCATCATGGTTTTGCCCTGCTTTAACTGCACGGCATTGCGGTAATGCTTTACCAAATCGGCCAGGGCAGGGTATAGTTTGTGCTGCCTGAAACGGGCTTTAACCTTTTGCAAATAGGCCAGTAAGAGGTATTTCTTATACTCAAAGTCCAGGCTACCAGAAGTGAGCCAATCGTCGTTTAATGGTGTCATACAATAGCTATTTAGTCGCGGTAAATACTGAATATACTGATTACTACTATCTATAACAACATGCAATAATGTCAGGTTGTTGTCAGTCAATAACCAATGATGTGCCAATACTGCAAAAATGTCTGAAAAAGTGGTGTCAATATTGTCAGTGTGTGCTTTGGCACAGGAAATGCTAAGGCGTGTGTATACCATTTGTAATTAAGTCATAACCATAAACATAAATCAATAAGAAGATGTCAAAAGTAAATTTCAAACCTCTTGCGGATAGGGTTTTGATTTCACCATCGCCTGCTGAAGAGAAAACTGCTTCTGGTATTATCATACCTGATACTGCCAAAGAAAAGCCGCAACGTGGTGAAATAGTTGCTTTGGGTACCGGTAAGAAAAACAATGAGCCCTTCAATGTTGAAGTAGGCGATAATGTGCTGTATGGCAAATATTCTGGTACTGAGATCACCATTGACGGTGCTGACTACCTCATCATGAAAGAGTCTGACATTTTTGGCGTAATCTAATTGCACTACCCAACCTAACTCAACTTACACATTAAGTAACAACATTTCCATTAGTATTAAACTGAAAGAAAAATGGCAAAACAAATATTTTTTGACACTGATGCCCGTGACAGCCTGAAGAAAGGTGTTGACATTTTGGCTGACGCTGTTAAAGTAACCTTAGGCCCTAAAGGTCGTAATGTAATTCTTGACAAAAAGTTTGGTGCCCCTACCATTACTAAAGACGGTGTATCTGTAGCAAAAGACGTTGAGCTGAAAGACGCCATTGAAAATATGGGGGCTCAGTTGGTAAAAGAGGTTGCCTCTAAAACTGCAGACGATGCTGGTGACGGTACTACTACTGCCACAGTTCTGACCCAATCTATCTTCTCGAAAGGTATCAAGAACGTGGCTGCCGGTGCCAACCCTATGGATCTGAAAAGAGGTATTGACAAAGCCGTTGCCTCTGTAGTAGAAAACCTGAAAGGTCACTCAAAAACTATTAGCTCTAATCAAGAGATTGCTCAGGTAGCCACAGTTTCTGCCAATAATGACACTGAGATTGGTAATATGATTGCCGATGCCATGGACAAAGTGGGCAAAGACGGTGTAATTACTGTTGAAGAAGCTAAAGGTACTGAAACTGAAGTTAAGACTGTTGAAGGTATGCAGTTTGACAGAGGTTACCTTTCACCCTACTTCGTGACAGACACTGAGAAAATGGTGGCTGATTTAGAAGCTCCTTTCATTTTGATCTATGACAAGAAGATCTCTACCATGAAAGAGTTGCTACCTGTACTGGAAGCTGTTGCCCAAACAGGTAAGCCACTTGTAATTATTGCTGAAGATGTTGATGGTGAAGCCCTTGCTACCCTGGTAGTAAACAAAATTAGAGGCTCGCTGAAAATTGCCGCTGTGAAAGCTCCTGGCTTTGGCGATAGAAGAAAAGCCATGCTTGAAGACATTGCCATTTTGACTGGTGGTACTGTTATTTCTGAAGAGCGTGGTTACAAGCTTGAAAACGCTACTTTAGAGTACTTAGGTACTGCTGAAAAGGTAAATATTGATAAAGACAACACCACTATTGTAAATGGTGCTGGTCAAGGTGAAGATATTGAAGCCCGTATAGGCCAAATCAGAGCGCAGATTGAAAACACTACCTCTGACTATGACAGAGAGAAGTTAGAAGAGCGTTTGGCTAAGTTGAGTGGTGGTGTGGCTATTCTTTACGTAGGTGCTGCCACTGAGGTAGAGATGAAAGAGAAGAAAGACCGTGTTGATGATGCCCTGCATGCTACGCGCGCAGCTGTACAGGAAGGTGTTGTTGCCGGTGGTGGCGTAGCCTTGATTAGAGCTATTGGGTCACTTGACGGTATTGAAACCTCAAACGCTGACCAGGCTACTGGTGTTGCTATTATCAAGAGTGCCATTGAGGCCCCTCTGCGTGTAATTGTTGAAAACGCTGGTGGTGAAGGTTCTGTAATTGTACAGAAGGTAAGAGAAGGCGAAGCCAACTTTGGCTATAATGCCCGTGAAGACCGCTTTGAAGATATGTTTGAGGCCGGCATTATTGACCCAACTAAAGTAACCCGTTTGGCCCTTGAAAACGCTGCTTCTATTGCTTCGTTGTTGTTAACTACTGAAGCTGTTGTAGCTGACGAGCCTGAGCCAGATGCACCCGCAGCACCTGCTGGCGGCATGCCTGGCATGGGTGGTGGCATGGGCGGCATGATGTAATACTGCACCCTAATTACCATAAATAAAAAAGCCCCGCCTGCGGGGCTTTTTTATTATCGGCTGTTTTACCTAATTTAATGGATACTGTGGCAAAACTGTACCTACTATGAGTAAGCCCTATCTGTTTCCTAGCTTTAATGAGTTTACGCTTTTTCTGTTTATCTATATGGCCAATGCAGATGGCAATATTGATCAAACAGAAGTTGATGTAATTGTTGATAAGGTCAAGAAGATTTATCCTGAAAAAGCTGACCCTTTAAAAACCTACCACCTGGCACGGCTCCATTTTTTTTCATTTAGCCGTGAACAGGTAGATGAAATTATACTAAGCAATTTTAACCATTACCGCAAAACCAGCTTTAGCAGGAAGTACAAGATATTTGTTGACCTGTATGACATCATCAATGCCGATGGCATAGTTGACGAAAGTGAAAACATGTCATTGATTAAGTTAAAAACCATTATTGATCAATGCATGCAGCATGTTTAAAAATGGAGGTAACCAAGGGTAAATAGGCTTACTCTTCAATCATGACCATGTTGATGGGCAGCTTAATTATGGCCTTGTAATCTTCACCACTTTCAAGCATATCTTCATCTTCTTCAAGGTAATGCCAGTTAATGGTTACCTGTGTTTTTTCGTTGATTTTCTCAAGCTTCCTGAAT
Organism: uncultured Roseivirgaceae bacterium; assembly: GCA_964643525.1. Classification (GTDB taxonomy): domain Bacteria; phylum Bacteroidota; class Bacteroidia; order Cytophagales; family Cyclobacteriaceae; genus CAZXTW01. The sequence continues at coordinate 21 of CAZXTW010000530.1, read as the reverse complement.
ATTTCTACCAGGCATTTTGAT
>CAZXTW010000529.1:3812-5031 GCA_964643525.1 uncultured Roseivirgaceae bacterium | reverse complement strand
CGGCAACCACCACCATTACCGTAATTAACTCATTGGGTGAGGTAGTGCTGAAGCGTACGGTGAATGCTAACAGCGAGACTACCCTCGATTTGAGTGAGTACGAAAATGGCCTGTACATTATTCAAAGAGAAACAGCCGGTAGTGTAGAAACACAGCGCCTGTTTAAGCAATAACTGAAGGCAATAGTTATTATAAAAAAAGCCTCTCAGAAATGAGGGGCTTTTTTGTTGCTTGATGATGCCATGTTATATAACTATAAGTTTAAAGATTAATTGATTATAAGGTTAATTGAGTTAAGCTTATAATTAATAAGTTGCTATTAAGCTTTAATTTACTGAATTGCCTATTACTTAGGCATTTAACTGATTGCCAAATACATGTTGTTATTTGTAGTTTGCCTTTATAATTTATATTAATTAAATATTAACGAAGTTAATTTGGTGCAAACAGAATTATCATTTAAATTGATTCATCAAAATAGTATATTCCTTAACCAATTATAGTTTGTTCAACCAAATCTAATAGAACTACCATGAAGAAGAAAATGGATTTAAGCCAACTGAAAGTAAAAAGCTTTGTTACCGGAGGTGAAGAAAAAAACGATACTGTAAAGGGTGGTACCGGGGGTACCTCTACACTGAACAGTGTAGAACCTGAGTTCTGCAACTGGACTTACAACGCGTGGTGTGTATCGAATGGCCAGTGCCAAACGTGGGAGTTATGGTGCACTGCGCCTTATTAAGAAATAAGAAACTCTAATTTAATTGTAGATACTGCAGAAGCCCCTTAGCCATAAGGGGCTTTTTTTCGTTTAGGGTATAAATGCGTGTTTTAGCAGTTATATAATGTTATTTATATTTAAGATGCCTTAACATATTTTAAGCGAGATATATTATTATACTATTGCAGTGGTGAAATGTATATGTTACTTTAGACACTATAAATAAAAAGCATCAACCATTATATATTTATAAACCATAACCTAAAAGTACTCTTATGAAGAAGAAAATGGATTTGAACCAGCTAAAAGTGAAAAGCTTTGTTACAGGAGGTAAAGAAAAAAGTGGCACTGTAAAAGGTGGCTACTGCCACCCTAACACTGATACAACACCCCTTGACAGCGTAGAGCCAGAGTTCTGTGACTGGACTTGTAACCGTTGGTGTGTATCTAACGGAAACTGTAACACTTACGAAGTGTGGTGTACAGCCCCGTATTAAG
>CAZXTW010000529.1:0-3712 GCA_964643525.1 uncultured Roseivirgaceae bacterium | reverse complement strand
GGGTGCGGTATTTTTTTTGTATTGATTGAAACAATACACTTAAGATACACAACACTGGCAGGCGCCGGTGTGTACTGTGGCCGTTTGGCGCTGATCTTTGATGGCGTCAATTAATTGGGGTGACCCGCCTTTTACAGTATTAGTATTGGTAAACTGGCCAGTTACAAAACTGTTTACCTTTAAGGCTTTTAGAGATAACTTTTGCTTTTTCATACTACTGGGTATTGTATTGGTTAAAATAAATGATTAACCAATAAATATACACCATTATAAAAAAATGACAGCTAAGCTGTTGTTAGAATATTAGCTTGATACGTATGAAAAAAAGGAAGCCCTACTGCTAGAGTAGGGCTTGCGTATAGGCAATTACTTTTAAGATACGCAACAACGGCATGCCCCTGTGGCTACTGAGGCCGATTGTGGCTGATCATCAAAAGGGTCGGTTATTTTAGGCAAGCCACCTTTAACCGTTTTGGTTTTGGTAAGCTGCCCTGTTACAAAACTGTTTACTTTCAGGGCTTGTAGAGATAGCTTTTGCTTTTTCATGGTCTGAATCTTTTATTTGGTTAAACAATTTAATTTTCGGTAAAGCTATTGTCCGCAATTGTTACCTTCTACTAAAGCGTGTTATCTGGTTGTTTTTTTGTTGTGTACGGTAGTTGTTGGGCAAGAGTGGTGCCGGTGTTAAAAAGCAATGGCGCAGCGCACCGGGTTGGTAGTTTTATGCTTATATTGATGCTAAATTACATGCCCTATGAAATGCCCCGCCATTGTATTATTAGTTAGCCTGCTGGCAGTAGCCTGCAGCAGCCCCCAAAAAAAGGCCAACGATGCTGCCCCTGCCAAGCTGGAAAGCAACCAGCTTGACATATCATTGGCCCAATGGTCATTACACGAGCAGTTTTTTGGTGGAGAATTAAACCACCTTGACTTTGCACGGGTAGCGGCCGATAGCTTTGATATTTATGCGTTAGAGTATGTATCGCAGTTTTTTCAGGATAAAGCCCAGAATATAGTTTACCTGCAGCAAATGAAAGACAGCTGCCAGAAGTACAACGTAAAGAGTGTAATGATTATGGTTGACCATGAAGGTGAGCTGGGCGATACGGTGGAAGTGGCCAGGCAACAGGCCGTACATAACCACATTAAATGGATTAAAGCGGCTGCGTTTTTGGGCTGTACTGCTATTCGGGTAAATGCCAATGGCCTGGGTGATTACGCTGTGGTGCATGACGGCATTGTGCAGTCATTAACCGCATTGAGTGACAGTGCCCGGAAGTTTAACATCAATATAGTGGTAGAAAACCACGGCATTAAAATGCCAGACGGGTAGTGGAATGTTGAGGCCTTTAGCACCAACGGCAAGCGGCTGGCGGCTGCCCTGAAGGAAGTAAACAGGCCCAATTGCGGGGCTTTGCCAGACTTTGGCAATTTTGCCTCTTACAACCGGTACCAGGGCATGCAGGATTTGCTGCCCCATGCCATGGGCATTAGTGCCAAAACGCATGCCTTTAATGAAAGTGGCGAAGAAACCTCAACTGATTTTAGCCGGATGTTTACTATGATTAATGATTTTGGTTTTCAGGGGTACGTAGGGGTTGAGTTTGAAGAGGGGCGGCAGGAAGGGCTCACGGCCTATGAAGGGATTAGACGCACAAAGGCTTTAATTGAAAAGTACCGGTAGGGGCTTCACCACTTAATCACCAAAAAGCATAAATGCCCCCCAGTAATAGGGCTCTGGTCTGGTTTCGCGCACAATTTGCTGGGCCGTAGTAAAGGCTTCTCTTTTATTCATGCCGCCAAACCAAAGGGTATAGAAATTGGCTATAAATTGCAGTGTAATGGCTTCGTCTACCTCCCATTGTGCTGTTAAAATGTTCTTAACCCCTGCGGCTTTTAAAGATTGCCTGAAGCAGCACACACCTTCGCCATCTTGCGGTTCATTTAAGCCACTGGCATCGCAGGTAGAAAGCACCACCAGATCGGTTTGATCTAAATTGAGGTCTTTCATTTCAAAGGCCGTTAAAATGCCGTCTTCATGGCCCGTGCTTTGGTGTGGTGCCTCAGTGCCCTGTTGCGAGGCCTTCAGGCTGTGGTTGGCACCAGAAAAGTACAGCCCTGAGCATGACATGGGCGTGCTGTGGTTGCTGGCAGCTGTCTGGTGCGTAAAAAAGCTTCTGGTGGCCATATGCAGTACACGTGGGCACAACATGTCTTTCAGGTTATCTTCTGTTGCCTCTTTGCCGCTGTACACCCTGTACGACCATTCCTGGGCGGCAAACAACTGGCTTATGGTTTCAATTTCAGTGCTGGTGCCTGGCAACGGCGCCAGCGGGCCGGTGCTGTCTATATTAACCAACTGTTGGCCAAAGGGCTTGTCATAAAGCGGGTTGCCAGCAATTACTGCATACTCGTACAGGTAAGAGGGGGCGGTATTCACCACCAAATCACGCAGGCTGGTAATGGGGCTTACCGCTACCACTTCGTAAAAATACTTTTGTTTGGCCGGGAAGTACAGCGTTTCAAGGTTAATGAGGTTGTAAACCCCGTTTGGGGCAAAGTATATTTTGCCTGCCCCGTTTAGCTCACGGCCAATTTCAGCAAAAAACGGCGTATAGGTATCAATCTTATTGTTTTTGGCCTTGATTGATTGCTGGTATTGTTTAATGTACTTCCCTTCAAGCTCATGCCCGTTTTTTATCAGGATCACCTTGGGGGCGTTGGGTTTACGGGGCGATACAATAAAGGCAGCATAACACACTCTTTCGCCTTCAGTAAATGCATTGAAATGATATTCAGGTATGCGCAACATTTCAACTGCTACCTCATTTTTGTCTAAACGTGCCATTACCGCTTCCCAGGTAACGGGGCTGGCATCTTCAGCGTAATAGGGGGCTGCTTTTTGTAGCTGGGCTTCTTTTTGTGCCAGTGCTACCTTTAGTTGGTCAATATTTACGTTGGCTGCTTTGAGCTGCTCAAGGTCAAAGTGGCTGTATTTGCCTACTGATTGTTCAAGCGCCTGTAGCTCATTGTACAGGGCAATAACCTTTGGCTCATCGTTAAAGGTAATGCGCCGGTTCATTTTCTGGTCAGACCGGTGCAGGATTTGCTTCACTGCCAGGTGAAAGTTCAGCACTTCTGCATCAAGCTCAGGGTGGGTAATGGCAAAGCTTAAATAGGCTTTGGCGTACTCTTCAAGCTCATGCCGCAGGTCAATCTGCTCTTTGGCAGGTAGTACCGCCAGGGTATGTTTCACATAGCTCAGGTACTGGCCATTTAATGCCCTGAACCCGGTAACTGCCAGTTCGGTTTGCTCACTGGCAACGTATAATTTGTTTTGTGTTTGTAAAAAGCGGTAGTAGGCGGGGTGGTGGATGCCGGCCGATTGTTTCAGTACCACTTCAGCATCTTTCAGGTATTGGGCGGCTTTGGTATGGTTGCCACGCATAATCTGTACCTTGGCCAGGTCAGTCAGGGCCACGCCAGCTTTGTAGTGGCTTTTGCCAAAAGTATCAATGGTGGTGGTCAGGTATTTCTGCTGGTGCAGTTCGGCCTTGGTAAAGTAAAACTCAGCGCTGTCAGCCCGGTTTGAATCTATTGCAAACGCACCGGCATAGGCTATGTACTGCTGGGCAAGCGCAGCATTGTCGTACATGTTTTGAGCCAACAGCATATTGCCTGTGCCTGCCGTGACTGACAGGACAACAAAAAC
>CAZXTW010000528.1:3637-5032 GCA_964643525.1 uncultured Roseivirgaceae bacterium | reverse complement strand
TGCTGCATGGCTTTCCGGTTTTCGTATGGGTTGTACTCAACCTTATACCGCACATGCATCAGCTTATTGGGCAGCTTATCAAAATTCATAAACTGCACATTGGGCTGGTTGCTGCCTGCAAACACCAGGTTAAATGCGTCGCCATAACTGTCAAAACGGGCATGTTGGGCACTCGCCAGGTCTTTTACCCAATGGGCCAGCTGCTTCACTACCAGCTTATTGAACGAGGTAACCAAAATACGCAGGCTGGGGTGGTACTGGTATCGGGCTATGGTGTTGGCTATTTTGTGGGCCATTACCAGGCTTTTGCCACAGCCTGCGGGGCCAGCTATTAAGCGGGGCTTGTCACTGTAGCCGGCAGCCTGCTTTTGCTTTTCATTCAGGTTTACCTCAGTAACCAGTGTTACGGGTGGGTTGTACAGGTCAATACGCTCAATAGGCTGTGGCGGGGCAAAGCCCAGGGTACCTTGCTGGCGGGTCAGGGCCAGGCCATAAAAATTCCCTTCGGCCCAGGTGGCGGTTTCAGCCAGGCGGCTGGCATCAGGGTACTCAAAAAACAACTGCTGCCGCAGCTTATTCAGGTGCACCAGGGGGTGGGTATACATGGCTTTGGCCCCACCACTGCCGCTGCCCTGCCCAGATTGGCTGTAGGCATAGCCCTGCATGCGCAGGTCAGTAGCCAACTGTTGCATGGCCTGGCGCTTGCTGCGGCTGGTAAGCAGCAGCAGGCCATCGGGCTGGTGTTTGTGTACCAAGCGTTTAAAAGCATTGGCCATGCTTTGCTGGTGGGCCTGGGCCTGGTCTGAGCTATCAAACAAATAACTGCTGGCCACTATGGTATGCCCGGCGGGGCTGTGCTGGTCGTTTACCCATGAGTTAATGTAATACGTGGGGGCCAGGTTCAGGCCGGTCAGGTCATACGTATCTAAAAAATGCGGCCAAAGGTAGTCTTTATTCATCTGCACCATCAGGGCACTGCTGTCTACATTCACCATAGTTACGCTTGGGGGGCGCATGCCAATGAGCTGCATGCCGCGTGCCACCAGGGCTACGGCCCATTGCACTGCGCCGGTGCCTGCCCCTAGGTCAAACAACTGCACTTGCTGCCCTTCCAGGGCGGTAAGCTGTTCAAAAAAGTACCATAAAAAAGTATGCAGGCGGCGCGGGTGGTACCATAGTGTGTAAGTAAGCGGTGTGGTGGGGCGGTCATAACACAGGTCGTGCCCCTGGGTAAGGCCCAGGCTTTCGTGGTGGCTTTGTTGCAGGTCATAATCAAAATGGGCATAGTGGCGGTTGTTTTGCCAAAAATCACGGCAGGCCGCCGCCATTACCTGGTCAAGCACAGCCTCCTGCCCCACCAGCCATTGCCTCAATGCCTCCATAAGCGTAATCTAA
>CAZXTW010000528.1:0-3586 GCA_964643525.1 uncultured Roseivirgaceae bacterium | reverse complement strand
AACTCGAACTATTGATTATAGAGTTTAAAAGAATAACCGTTGGCTGTTTGCTTGTGTATTAAAAGGTTATTCAGGCTACACTTCCTGACCCTTATCATTATTATAAGCCAGTGGAATATCTGAAGCAACAGGCGAGGTATTGGCCATGGGCGCTAAAAAGCCTGTTTCATTGCCATAACTGCCAGGCTGCTCATGGGTATTACTCAGGGTGTAAGCATTTTCATAAACCAAAGTTTGGCTATGTGCCATAGGGGCTTTGTGGTTGGCTACGTATACATGCCCTTCTGGTGATACCCACACAGATTCATTGACGGTTACTTTTTGAGGCACGCTAAGGGGTACAAAATACTTATCTGCAACGTTTTGTGTCATGACATCAGGAGGAATGGGGGCGTGGAACTCCAAGCCTAAAAAATATTGCTGCCCAGCAAGCCCTTCAGAGTTCTCAATAGGCTGCGTAATAAACGGCAAGGCTTTCCAGCCGTATTCGCTGGGCTCTTGGTTTACAAAATGGGTAATGTACATTTCCTTAGCCATAACTTAATTCCTCCATACTTTTTTTGTAGGCAGCATCAAATTGCTCGTTTGGAATATATTCAAGGTAATCATAATAGTGCTTAGATACAATGTAAGAGGCTGTACTTAAGCACAAGGTAGCAAATTGGGCATTCCACTCATAGGTGTAAACTCTAATGGTAGAATTTTGTTGCTTAAACTGACCAATATATTCCAACATTTTAGGATCATCAAAAGTATCCCCATTTCGCCCTACAATCTTTTGTAACGGCCAAATAATAGCGTCAAAGCTACTTATAGGTACTTTTTCAGCATAGTGCATCTCTACCTTCCAAGCCCAATTAGTATTACAATAGTTAGCATCATGCCAAATTTTATCTAAGTTACCCCAGTAGTGCCAAAAATCACTCCCGTATTTATTAACTATTTCATAAGCCGCATATTGCCGGGCATCAGCAGGCTGCATAAACTCCAGTGCTTTATCAGACACGCTTTCAGTTGAGGATAAGTCCCTGCGAGTGGCATTGGCCAAAGCGCTATTTTCTAAACTGGCAGGCAAAAATACCCCAAAGGCAGGCACCTGTACAGTCTTACTTTTATTCATAGCATAATAATGCTGGTGTATGCCCAGGTAGGCAAATACATAATTGGCCAACATAGTGCCTTGCCCTAAACTGGCTAATTGCTCATCTTTATAGTACATTCCGCCCCTGTTGCGGTACACCTGAGACAGCAAAGCTTGATTCTTAAAAAGAATATCAATAAAAGGCTTCCGCCTGCGCGACTCTTCCTGGCCAAAGGTATGCGTGGTATGCATATTGGCCAGTACATGCTTTAATTCAAAAGTAGGGGCTTCTCCTGGCATTAGCGATTTGATCCACTGATTGTAATTATCAGTCAAACTTTCTGGTTGCAGCCAATTTTCTATTTCACTCATTATGTTAACAAAAAGTAATAGCAACTATACCAAAACAACACACAATACGTAATATTATATAATAAACTGCCAAGAATCATTCCATTTGTAAATGGCAGGTTGATTTTAAAAGTTAGTCGTAACAGGTTAAAATGTATGGCAGTCTATTTGCGGCCCAGTACCCACAAGAGAGCCTTTATTGACCTCAACCCTGGTTAAGCATAACTTCAGGTTACCCCCACAGCACATGTAGCAACGGCTCTGGCATAGCAGGCAATTATTTCGTGGATGCCCGACAGTGATTAGCAGGAGGTGCGAACCGTTTCTCCCAGAGAGCCGAGCGTAACGCCACTGGCGTTTTGCCAGGGCCTGCCAGAGCGCCATATTTTTAGCAGGGTCTCAACCGTAGCAGCCCAGCACAAACAGGGCATAACCGTTGGGTACAAGAGCCGCCCAAAACACATTGTGCTTATTGGCAATTGTTAAATGCCAGCACACGGCCGCCTCGTTATTTTTTTTAATGGCATAATTAATGCTACATTAAGCGTGTATTCTTAGAGATTGTATTCACTATGGCTACCAATGAAGAGCTACAAGCGCAAATCAATGACTTAAAGGCGCAACTGGCAGAAACAGCCAGCAAAGCAGAAGAGCTGGAAACAGGCCACCTGGCTCAAGAGCACCGCACTATACATATCTGGAGAAACTTCTTCAGAAAAAAGGAGTTGACCCAAGACCAGCGCAGGGCTGCCGATTTGACTTTTTTCTGGAATATACTACCATTCAATTCAAACGGTAATATGCTGGGGGTGCCCATCATTAGCATAGTAACCCTGCTACTGGCCTTTTATGCCAACCGGCTGCTGTCAGAACAAAACAAAAAGATTGATCAACAAACCTACCTGCTTGAAGCTGACAGGCGCAGCTCATTGGTGCACCTGTTTAGCAATGTAATGGATAAGGTAGATGCTGAGCTGGCCGATACCACTAATAACCAACAACGCAGCTTGACACCACAATTGCAGGGCCGCATTATTGCCCTCTCGCTGGCTTTTAAGCCCTACCGGTATTTTGAGTTTGAAACCGCCTCAATTACCCCATTGGTTAGCCCCGAGCGGGGGCACATGCTGGTGTCATTGTATGAAAGTGATGTAGATACCACAACTATGGGCCCGATAGTAAACAAGGGTAACTTTGAATATGCTGATCTGAAAGAAGCAAATTTAAAACAAGGGTACTTTAATAAAGGCCGCTTTTCTGGCGCCTTCTTAGATAGTACCCTTTTGCAACGGGCTAATTTTACCTATACGCAACTCAATAAAGCGCGCATCACCTATAGCAATTGCGACTCGGCCAACTTTAGCCATGCAGAATTACTCAATGCCGTGTTGAGCCGTGTACATGTAAATTATGCTATTTTTAACAATGCTGTTTTTGACAATGCCCGGTTAGATAGCCTTACGGGCCATAGTGCCCAGTTTGTAAATGCCTACTTTAGGTATGCCACACTCAATAAGTCTGATCTGAGCAGCGCCAACTTTAACAGGGCCAAGCTCATTCATGCTAATTTGCAGCATAGTAAGTTTTATTCGGCCAACTTTTATAATGCCGCTTTAACAGGGGCAGATTTACGGCATGCCACCTTTACACGATGCAAGTTTAACGAGGCCACCGAGCTTGACAGTGCCCTGGTTGCTGAGGCCCATTGGCTGGACAGCCTCAATGTACTGAAGCCAGAAATGAGAACTATACTTACAGAAAAATACAAAACAGTACCTTACCCTACACAGCAATGCTACCTCATTATACCCAAATAAAACAGTTTACCTACCTGGCTTTGTGCCTGGTAATTTGCCTGCATACCGGGCAGGGGCTGGCACAAAATGCCGGATTTTTACAGCAAGAGGCCCATCGCATTGCCAACAGCCAAATACCAGAAGAGTTGCTGTACATTAAAAAGACAAATGTTGGCCATGGCATTAAAATGCGTGTGGGTGTGAGGCGGACCGGGCCTGTAACGGTACAGGTACTTTCAGTAGCACCCAATGGCACACAGGCAGTTTTTAAAACGCACTTACCTATTGAAACCTTTAAGGGCAGGCTAACCTATAAGGGCATTACCACAGAGCACAAAAAGTTTTATGCCAAAGCCTG
>CAZXTW010000527.1:0-5034 GCA_964643525.1 uncultured Roseivirgaceae bacterium | reverse complement strand
ATAACCTGGGTTACAATGTTTTTGCGGTACATAAAGTCCTGCACGCCGGCCTCGCGCGAGAGGTCCATATCAACACTGTACAGCCCCTTCTGGTAAATGCCGCTCAGGTATACGGCGGTTTCTTTCAGGGTTTTGCTGGGCAGGGTGCCGGTTTGTACCCCAGCCCCACCGTATTTAGCTTCTTTTTCAATTAAGGCTACTTTATGCCCAAAATAGGCGGCTTTTACGGCGGCTTTTTCGCCCGCAGGGCCCGAGCCAATTACAATCAGGTCGTAGGTTTTGGTAGTTTCTGTTGCACTCATATAGTGTAGTAGCTCACAGAGGGTTTTAGGTTTTAGAAAACAGTTTTTCGGTGCCGTCCCAGTCATCTGGCAGGCCTTCATTCACCAGGCGCTTAATGCGCTCAAGGTAAATATGCACGGCCACGTCGCTGGGGTTGGTCAGGGTTACTTCTTTAAAAAGCTTCAGGGCGTCGGTTAGCTGCTGCTGCTGGTACAGTTGCACGGCTTCTTCAAACTTTTGGCGGGTTGTCATCTTTAAATCAAACGTAACCTCATCCAGCCCGTCAAGCACTTCATAAATTCTATTGGCCTGTTGCTTGCCTTTTACCTTTACAGCATCAAGCAGGCGGTAATTGTATTTTGAGGGTTGCTTCAGGTTATCTACCAGCTTGCCCGATACCACCACCGAGCAGCCATACTTTACAGTAAGGCCTTCCATGCGCGAGGCTATGTTTACTGCATCAGATATCACGGTGGTTTCCATGCGCTTTTCGGCCCCGATGGTACCCAGAATGAGGTGCCCGGTATGGATGCCTATGCCTACTGTAATGGGCTCAAAGCCCCGGTTGCTAATTACCTCGTTAAAGTTATGAATGGCTTTTTGGGTAACAATGGCAGTTTCAAGGGCATCGTCAGGGGCTTCAGGAAAAAGCGCCATCACTGAGTCGCCAATGTACTTATCAATAAAGCCGCGGTGCTCTTTAATAAGGGGCACCGTAGTTTTAAGGTAGGCATTAATAAAGTCAAAGTTTTCTTGTGGGGTTAGCTGCTCAGAAATGTTGGTAAACGAGCGGATGTCAGAAAACATAATGGTCATATCCTGCTCTACATTATCGCCCAGCACCACATCTAAAATGCTGTCACGGCCCAGGTAGCGCAGAAACTCATTGGGCACAAAGCGGCTGTTGGCTTCGTTTATTTTAATGAGCTTATCATTGGCACGGGCCAGCTCTTTATTGGCCTGGGCCAGCTCCTGGGTGCGTTCTTCTACCTTCAACTTAAAAAAGCGCAGCTGCTCAACAATTTTGTCGCGCATAATAAAAAAGTTATCGGTAAGCCGGCCCACCTCGTCGCGGCTTTTATGAAACTTTTCATTATCAGTAAAGGCAAAGTCGCTTCTTACAAACTTGTTGATGTAAACCGTTAAATGGCTCAGGGGGTTGGTAATGCCTGCGGCAATAAAATAGCTCATAACCAGGCTTAGCACCAGCAGGCCAGCACCCAGGCTTAAAAATATAACGCGCAGGTTGTCATACTTGCGGGCTTTTTTAAAGTTGGCCTGGTAAATAAACTCATCAAACAGGTTTGATATTTTGGTGTTTTGCCTGTCAAGGCTGGCCTTAAGGCCGGTATTGTCTCTTATGCCAATTAGCCTGTCAAGCTCGGCCACCTGCTTTAACAGGCCTGCGTAGTTTTGCAGGTTGGTGGTAAATGTTTGCTTTTGCGCCCTGCTAAGGCTGGTGTTTTGCTGTACATTGGCCTGCAACTGCTGGGCCAGCTGGTAGTGGTAGCGCAGGTAAATTTTTTCATTGCGCAGCAGGTAGTCTTTTTCATGCCGGCGCAGGGTAAGGAGCGACACCAGGTCGGCCCCAGGCGACTCTTCCATGCGGTGGGCCGCTTCACGCATTTGGCCCACCAGGCCATGGTCTTTGTACCCCCTTTGTTTGATTAAATCAATGATGGTGTAATAAATTGAATCGTACAGCACCATATTGCTGTACATGGCTTCAATATCCTGATTCAGGGCCAGTTCTTTAATGATGGGCTCAACCTTTAGCTGGTTCAGGTTGTCTTTAATTTGGTTGGTGAGGGTTTTGTGGTGGTCAATATACTGGCTGCTGCCAAACTCAAAGAAAAAGCGGTTTTTGGTTTCAATGATGAAGAAGTTCATCTCGGCCTGGTAATCTTCTAACAGCAGCTTGTTGGTATTGCGTATTTTCTGGAATACCTCAGAGATTTCTTCTCGTTGCTGAAAATACGAGATACTAAGGACTATGATGATCAGGTTGAAGCTGATAAAAACAATGAACCAGAAGAGCAATTTATGACGTAGCAACCGAAACATGGCCCATGCAGATTTATTTGATCAAGATAGCGCCTTTTTTACAAATAATGTATTTAATTTAAGAATTAACGATTTTATAACCCGCAACCACCCACCCTACCCATGCAAACTGCGGTTTTGATATTGCTGCTGCATTTTATTGGCGATTTTGCGTTGCAGTCAAGTAAAATGGCTGTGAATAAGGCTACCAGCCTGCGTTGGTTAAGCATACACGTGGCCGTGTATACCAGCGTACTGCTGGCAGGCATGTTGCTGTTGCTGGGCCCACACGTAACCACCCTGTATTACGTACTGGCCAATGGTGCGCTGCACTGGGTTACTGATTACTTTACCAGCCGGCTAAACGCCAGGTTTTATGCAGCCAACCAACTACGTTTTTATTATTGTGGCATTGGGGCCGACCAGCTGATACACCACACCTGCCTGCTGCTTAGTTATGACTTGCTGGTGGGCTAACCTGCAAAAGCTGCCATTGAATGAGGTTAAAAGCTGGCGCCAGCAATACAATGCAGTGGTAAAAGTAGCTTTGGTGGTAAAAGTGGAGCGACGGAAACAAGTTTAGGCCTGCCCTGTAACCATGAGGTAGGTGGCTTTTAGCTCAAGTACTTCTTCAATAGTAAGGTTATAAGCGGTTGCAATGGCAGCAGGCTCTTTACCTTCTTTAAAAGCTTTAAACACCAGTTTGCTTTTGTTTAAACCTTCTACTTTGCCTTGAGCCAGCAAGCTTTCTTCATAGGTAACCCGGTAGGCAATGTCAAGCTCTAACTGCATCCGTTGGTCGGCCGTGAGGTTGGCCGTTTCAAGCGTTGCTAAAGCTGACTGTATCCAGGGCTCCTGCATAAAATCAGCTTTCTGAAAGTTATTGTTGGCAGTCTGGTTCATGGTATACAGCAGTTTATCTAAATCAGTGCTTACTTCTTGTAACGTTTTTTTGAACTTGCTCAGTTCAACAATTACATGGGTAATTTGATCGTCAACCAATTCGCCATTTTGATTCTTTAATGTGGCAATTTGATGATACAAGTTAGTGGAATATGTTTTTGTTGCCAAGAACGATACCATATAGATTTTCTTCAAGTTGTTAAACTTGTACTTTCCTTTTTTAACCATGCGGTTAAACATGTGCATGGCATAGTGTTTGGCGCGTTGCATAAACAGGTGTGTATCTTGTACCTGCATTTCAACAATAAACTGATTGCCATGCTCATCTTCACAGGCAAGGTCTAAACGAGCCCCCCTGCCTTGCTTAGAAATACCTGGATAGTCATTTTCTATAAAGGTTACTGACTTAATAGGTATTTTTGACATGATAAGCGCCGCCAATGCACGGCGCAAAAAGGTAGTATCATTTTTATTGCCAAAAGCGGCCTTAAAACCAAAATCAGTCAGTACTGACAGGTAGAGGCCCAATGGAGCGTTAGTTGCCATTTGGGAAAGATAAGGGAAAGTTTACAAGTAACAAACAAAACATGAATAAGCCTTGATGTTGAATAATTTGAAAACTTGTTTGGTGTATCATAGCTTTAGCATATAAATAATGAATACATTTTTAGCAATGCCATCACTAATTAAAACGATTGTAATGGGGGCAGTAGGTTGCCTGTTGCTGGGGTGCAGCACAGTGCAGAACGAACCCGCCGCTGAGTGGGTGGTGACCAGCGATGTGGATAATTTTTGGACTGCTTATGACCAGGTAGTGGCCACCACCGACAGTGCCCGGCAACACCAGCTGCTGCAACAGTTGTTTATAGATAAGGGTACGCCTGGGCTGTTGGCCATTATGCAGGTACGCCAGTATACCCTGCAGCAATATGTAGCGGCTATTAATGCCTACCCCCAATTTTGGCAGTCGGTCAAGGCCAATACCTTACAGGCCAGGCAGCGTGCACAGCAGCTTAACACAGGCATTGACCAATTAAAGGCATTGTACCCGGCCCTGAAGCCTGCCACCATTTATTTTACCATGGGCGTATTCAGAACCAACGGCACCACCCTTGACAGCCTGGTGCTGATAGGCAGTGAGCTGGCCATGGCCGATACCAGCACCATTACCACTGAATTACCTGAAACCCTGGGGCACCTGCCCGGCTACTTTGCTACCAACCCCCTGGCCCATATTGTGTTTTTGAATATACATGAATATGTACATACCCAACAGGCCACCACCATTGGCCACCACCTGCTGGCCCAGACGGTTATTGAAGGGGTAGCTGAGTTTGTGGCCGAAAAAGCACTGGGGGTACCCTCGCCCACCCCTGCCCTGGCCTACGGTAAGGCCAACAGCGTGGCCGTACGACAGGCTTTTGAGCAGGAGCTGTTTGGCAGGAATTACCAGAACTGGCTGTGGAACAGCGCCAATAATGTGTTTAATACCAGAGATATGGGGTATTATGTGGGGTATGCCATGGCTGCCGGTTATTATGCCCGGCAGGCTGATAAGGCGCAGGCCATTGCCACCATGATTGAACTGGACTATGGCAATGAAGCCGCCCTGCTGAGTTTTGTTGATGAAACCGGCTATTTAAGTGCGCCCATTGCCCAGCTAAAAGCGGCCTATGAGGCTGCCCGCCCTGCCGTTACGGGCACAAAACCCGTAACAAACGCTAAGCAACTGGTAAGCCCAACAGTAACGCAGTTTGAAGTAGCCTTTTCGGCCCCGATGGATGTGCGCTGGCGGGGTTTTGATTA
>CAZXTW010000526.1:0-5036 GCA_964643525.1 uncultured Roseivirgaceae bacterium | reverse complement strand
TGAGCGGAGGATGAGCGGACCTATAGCGGACCTACGCCGAACCTACATTTTCTGATTTTTTGTCCTAATTCTTAGTTTTGTGCAATTTTTGGGTAGCCACCATTGGCTTAGTGGCGTCTTCAGATTAAATACTAACTAATTCATGTAAGGCCCCCAAGCCATATATAAATTCGTTGATTTAATAAGCAGAGCCATCAGGGCTTCAGGCTTGGTCGGTTGTGATAGATACTTCTAATGAATTGATTTGTCTTGATTTCTAGCTCTTAAGAGCATTATGATAACACCTTGACTGTTTTATCTAACACTGAATAATCAACTCTCTTTAAAAAGCCTAATTTCTACTCTTCTATTCTCGTTTTTACTTGGGTTCTTTTTATTTAATGGACTCAATGTAGCCAAAGGCACTACCTTAATCCTACTTTCTAATATTCCTTTTTTTATCAAATCAGATTTAACCTTTTCAATTCGCCGATTTGAGATATTTACAAGCTTTTCAAACAGTTCTGAATTAGTACCAACCCCATCCGTATGACCAGATATTATGATCACTCCAGTAGCTACATCATTGATTTTATCAATTACTGAGTTTATTACAATTTGAGCTTCATTAGCGTTTTTATAAGTATTTAAATCCTGTGTAAACTCAACTTTCCCAAGAAGCTCCGCCTGCGAATAATAATAAATGTTCTTAATTACTTCTCCTCTCAGTTTTTCAATTTGTTGTTGAGTAAACTGCTCTTCTTTTATTCCTGTATTTTTCTTAAGTAACTTGGCAAGTTGAAACAGTTGCTCATTTTTACGGGTTATTTCCTCTTTTAGGGAGGCTATTTCATTCATAACACTTTCATTGGTTAGGGAGTCTGATGTATGTTCCTCCAAAAAAGCTACGCGTGCTTGAATACGATCACGTTCATTTTTTACGCTAACCAATTGATTAATCATTTTTTCAAGACCCTGCCTAAAAGAGTTATTGGTATAAACCATATTCGAAACCTCTTCATTCTTAGGAACAAGCCCCGGTAGTATTAAGGATAGACTAAAACCTGCTGTAACTAAAGTAAAAACAACCAACAGGTTTTTCCCCAACCCATGCACATTATGTTCGTGGACTGGCTCATTGTGATCATCAGGCACATTACTTTGGCCTTGATTCAAGTTCATGATTTCAGTATGTGTCTTTTCCATATACTATAGTATTGATATTATTAGAATCATTAAAGATACTATCAAGTTGAGATTGAGTTCGAATAGTTTTTAACTCAGCACTTTTGAATGATCGATCGAGATTTAACTTATATTTATATATTAGAATTTCTGTAGGAGCAATCATTTCTGCAGGGTTACTCCAACTAACCACAAAAGAGTTGGGGTTGAAAATATTTTTCTCCCTTAAGGTTTCTTGTATTGTATTATCATCAAAAGAATCATAACTCAATGTCAGCCTCCCTGCAATAACGCTACCATCTATAAGAAAAAACGGCAACATATCATCTTTTAAAGTAATTGCAACATTCTTAAGTGAGGTGTGCCTAAAATCAGGATTTGAAAATTTGCAATCAATTATGGAAACTGAATCTAGGAGGGTGGCATGATGAAATCCTCCTAAATTCTTACAGTTAAAAAAGTTAACGCTCTGTAATTTAGTGTTCTCAAAAGAAACACTTGCAAAATCGACTCCTTCAAAATCAACTCCACGTATTGTACTTCCAACAAGTGATGCCCCATTCAGAGATCTGTTTTTAATTGTGAGACGATTGGTAATCTCCCTTTTATCTTTAGGTAATACCCTGTAATCAATGACCCCACGATGAATATCAATATGCATCTTGAAGTTGTTGAAATACTGGCCCAACCCATCATACCCAAACTTCTTTAAGCTAATAAAGTTTATGATCATTATTAAAAACAAAGAAGCAAAGAATACATTATAAAGTGTAAGCTTTGGAAACCTAATGACCTTTACTGATTTTTTTACATTGAAAAGAAAAATAAAAACCCCAAAAGGCACCCCCCATAAAAATCGTTTATTTATGGCGAGCCCTTTAACCAAGAGTTTTGATACGCCAGATTTAGCAGGGTATAAATTACTTTGATGATACTTATGCATCATATATAAGCTAATTCCAACAATAATAAAATGAAAAACCGACACAGATAACTGTTGATACACACAGAATTTCCACACACAAAAAATCATTAACATGACCGGAAATACAGAGCATGTGAAAAACACTAATAAACCTAAAAGTGTCTTCTCAAGTCTATTCAAATGAATATGACCACTTGAAAGCATGTTACTCACATGAACCTGTTCATCTTCAACAGTCTTCCACCAAAAATTATATAAAAATGGATTAGCAGCCATATCACTATCACACCTACTTTTACCTTTCCATCTTTCCAGAAGAATTTTATGATTAGCAAGGTGAAGTATGACATTACAATGAAATGCGAAAATGATAAAAGGAGCAATTAACAGATAATACCTTGCTGATATCGTTATTTCTAATATCGGGAGGCGTACCATACTTTGACCAGAAAAAAAGTTGATATCATCAAATGCTGTAAGTGACAATGCGATATAAAGAAGGACAGCCATCATCCAGACAGTCACATTGAAGTTATGTTTAGTTGAATTAGCAAGTTTTTCTTTTAAATCCTCAACATCAACTCTATCATTCACCACATGAGCAGTTTTATGTTCAGAAGCCTTTAATCTATCAATTGTTTCCTGCCATATTTTACCCCACTTCTTTGTTCTACTATTAAAATCAACCATCTTCAAAGCAGTTATGTATATATTATTATAATGTATCAGCTAATCATCAAGTAATTAAAAATTAACTCAACAAAATAAACATAGTTATTTACATTGTTTAATACAATATATAAATAAACAATTTAAACAACATTTATTTAATCACAATCAATACATTTTTCAAAATTATCTATACCGTTTATATATATGTTTATCATTCATACTTGACATAGCTAAAAAGTAATTCCATCAAACTCATCTTATTATCGGATTACTTTATGCTTCTAATTAAAACTCAAACCACTCATTTGCAATATACTTACACATTTGGTTAGCTAAGTTTAAATGTGTAAACCAATGTTATAGCTAAATTACATAGACACAACAAGGTATCTTTCATCTATCATTAGCTATGAATTTTATTTACACAGCCTCAACAATTGATACTATAAACCAGAAAAACTTGTCTACAAACCAGAAAGAAACCCAACTCATTTCACTTAATTACCTTTTACTTTCGACCAAAAACCTTAACACATTTGGGGCAAAGCATTGAGGGAATTCAACCAACAGATTTGTGGGTAGTAAAAAGTTGCAGGGGGGGGTAGTAAAATCTGTCATTCCGCTTAGTAAAATGTTGTAGGGTGGGTAGTAAAATCTGTCATTCCGCTTAGTAAAATGTTGGAGGTTGGGTAGTAAAATCTGTCGTTCCGCTTAGTAAAAAGTTGTAGGGTGGGTAGTAAAATCTGTCGTTCCGCTTAGTAAAAAGTTGTAGGGTGCTTGGTAAAATCTTGTGTGGTGGGTAGTAAAATCTCGTGTGGTGGGTAGTGAAATCTCGTGTGGTGGGTAGTGAAATCTGCCGTGGTGGGCCAAGGCCTGGCAGTGCTGAGTGGGTAACACCGGGTGTGACTCGCTACACCCCGGTATAAACAGGGTACTACACCGGGGTGTACAGCCTTAGCCCTTACCGTGTACAGCCCTGCTACACCCCGTGGTTGAACCTGCTACACCCCTTGCAGCAACTCCGTACACCCCGGTGTGCGAACACCCTATACCCCGGTGTACAGCGCGCTTCTAAACCCCTACTGCTTTTGGGGGCAAGGCATTGAGGCAATAGAACCAACAGATATGTGGGTAGTAAAATCTGCCATGGTGGGGCAGTAGGGTTGCAAAGGCCTTACTTATTTTCACTGCCTCGGTGGCGAACCAGTGTTTTGATGCGCTCAATGTCATCATCAGTAAGCAGGTCAAGGTACTCCAGGTGCAGGGTGTACTCCTGCTCTAATACATCCCACATGGTTTCGCGGCGTTCGGCTTCCGTCATGGGTGAGGTATTCAGGGGTACCTGTTGGCCGTTGCTGCGGTAGTGCTTAGAACCGTTCAGGCTGGTAACTACCGGGTTATTGCCGCGCAGCAGCAGGGTGCGCAACTGAGCACCAGCGTGGGCCAGGCGGTGTAGTATGCTGGTGGTTTGTATAGCGGCAGCAGTGGTAGTGGTGGCTAATACCCGGCGGTGCTGCACCGCGTAAAACAGTGCAATGCCCGCAATGAGGCAAAGTAAAAAGCCACATAAGGCCCATGGAAGCCAGGGGATGCGCCGCAAGGGACTAGGGCTGGCATGCAGCATTTGGTGGTGCTCACGGGCAACCTGCACCTGTTTTAACTGAGCCTGGCGCAGCATGGCCGATAATTGGGCATTACGAGGCACCAGCTGCTGTGCTACCAGTTGATTATACTGGTTGGCCCTGCCCGTATTACCTGCCTGCCCATAGTGTTTGGCCAGCTGCTGGTACATGTAAATATGCACCTGGCTGTAGCCCTGCGGGGCTGGGGCTGCTGCCAGTGCCGCCTCGGCCACCTGTGCTGCCTCGGCCTTGCGGCCCTGTGTGCGTAAAAAATCAGCATATTCTGAATGTACAGGCAAGTACTGGTAGTCAGTTGGGTTAGTAGTGAGTAAGGCCAGAGTAGTTTCAAAGCCTGTAATGACGGCTTGGGTTTGTTGCCGGCCCATGGCTATCCTGATGTTGCCCAGCGCATACATCAGTTGTATTTTTTGAGGGTTGCTGTGCACCAGCTGCTGTAATTGTTCATTGGCCTGCCGGGCCAGGCCATGGTTGCCAGCCTGGATGTGCAGGCGCGTAAGCAAATCAATGGCTTTGTAGGCTACGCCGGTTTGGTTGTTGTCAAGGGCCTCGTTTAATGCCTGTGTAGTATAGGCAATGGCCTTGGTGGTGTTTGCTTGTTTGTAATGGCAAAAACCTAACTCATACTGTGCTTT
>CAZXTW010000525.1:4373-5050 GCA_964643525.1 uncultured Roseivirgaceae bacterium | reverse complement strand
TGACCTGGCCTACCAAAACGGCAACCTGTACCTTGAAGGCCGTTACCAGGGCCCCCTTACTGGCGTGGGCCAGACTGCCACGTCAAACAACGCCTCTATTGATGTCTTCATGGCGCCCTTTACTTACAGTGCCGGCACCCTGTCACAAATGCCATTCAAAACCATGGGTACTGATCAGGAAGATTTTGCCACAGCACTGGCCATAACCCAAAACAATGAGGTAATTCTGGGGGGCACCTTTTACAGCACCAACGGCTTGCGGCCCAACCCGGCCAACAACGCCACCCTGCTAACCACCACCAGCAACATTGGCAACATATACCTGGCCCGCTACACCGCCAACCTAAGCTACCTTCGCACTGATGAGGTGGCCGATGCCCAGCTCAACAGCCTCTTAACTAGCCAGAACCAGGTAATCATTAGTGGCCTTACTGATGAGGCTGTGGCCTTGCCCAATGGCGCACAAACCACCAACTCGGCGCCCGCCTACCTCAACCTGTTTGTGGCCGCTTATATTGACAATGGTACCCTCAACCAGCGCTTTCTCACCTTTATTGAGGGCAATTACCAAACTGAACACAGCAACGTAAACATTGACCAGCACGGCCGTTTATACCTGGCCGCAGCCATAAGCAGCGGCAGCGGTACTTACCACATCGCGCCAGACCTTGACCCCT
>CAZXTW010000525.1:0-4350 GCA_964643525.1 uncultured Roseivirgaceae bacterium | reverse complement strand
ACTACTGATGGATACTTTGTGATTTACAACAATGATGGCAGCTATGAGCGCAGCTACCCCGTGAACAGCTGGGGGCAAAACTACGCCATGCATGCCCTGCCCACCTGGTGGTCTGACGGGTTCATGGCCATTGGCACCCTGCACGGCCCGGTTGACTTTAACCCCGGCCCTGGCCAGGAAATACTTGAATGGAACACCTATGGCGATGCCTTTATGGCACGCTACACCTTTGGCCGCCAAATAAACTACTGCGGTGCCAGCTTTAACATTTGCTTTAAGTGGACCACCCAAAACACCAGTGAAATTACCCTGCCGCCAGGCTTTGATGACTATGTGTACGACCCCCAGCCGGTTAACTGTAACCGTGCAGGCCTGTTAGACATTGCCGCCAGCCTGGCCACCCAGAAAGAGCTGCTGCTGCAAAGCAGGGGCGAAGCTGGCACGGCGCAGTACCAGGCTGCCTGCCTGGATGAAACCCGCATGCAGGAAACCTACACCATAAGCTATGACCTGCCCCAGTTTCATTACACCTTATATTATTATGACCTGGCGGGCAACCTCATGCGCACCATACCACCGGTAGGGGTGGCCCCGCTAGATGTCAGCACGCCTGTTAAACTAGAGCAGGCACGCACGGCGGTTACCAACCACACCATGGCCACCACCTACCAGTACAACAACCTGGGCCAGCTAATCAGGAACTACTCGCCCGATGGTGGGCTAACCAAATACTGGTACAATGACATTGGCCAGCTGCGCTTTAGCCAAAACGCCAAACAACGCGCAGAAAACACCTATGCATATATTCATTACGACCATTTAGGTCGCAGCATTGAGGCAGGACAGGCAGGTAACTTTGATGAGCCTAATCTATTAGTCAATGCCAATTTACTAACGTGGCCCAACGATGCCAGTCGTGAGCAAATTGTCAAAACGGTATATACCCAGGCCTACCCAGGCACCCTGCCCGAAGGCAAAACCCAGCAGTTTCTTAGAAACAGGGTAAGCTATGCCTACAGTGATGTTGATGGTGACGACAATACCTTAGATGACCGGGTAACTACCATTTACAGTTATGACTTGTATGGTAAGATTAAATTATTGGTTCAGGCTGTACCTGGCTTAGACCCAAAATGTATTGAATATGATTATGATTTAATTTCTTCCAGGGCAAATCAAGTCGCTTACAACCAAGGTCAGCCTGATCAATTTTTTCACAAATATCAATATGATACAGAAGGGAGGTTAAGCGCTGTATTTACTTCTGCTGATGGCATACTCTGGGATCAGGATGCTCAATACGAATATTATTTACATGGTTCTTTAAAGCACCAGATAATAGGTGAGGATAAAGTACAACAGCTTGATTATTTACATACACTTAATGGATGGCTAAAAGCTGTTAATGATCCTCTCTCTTCTACAGGCACTGGTAACACCGGTCGTGCTGTATATGGTTATACACTGCATTATTTTAATAATGATTATACAAACTCACAGTATGACCAAACTAATCGGGTATCAGTAAAACAAGGCCATGATTTATATGATGGTAGTATTGGTGCTTGGCATCATGGGTATAAAGACCAAGTCAACCAGTGGAAAACCTTCGGAAGTCAATACGAATTTGATATACTTGGCAGGGTTACATCTGCTCAAGAGGTTGCTGGTGTAAATAGCTATAAATCCAGCTATAGCTATGATGCAAACAGCAATGTTACCTCATTGATGCGCTATGACGAAAGTGGAGTGGTATTTGACCAACTGTCTTACAACTACGCTGCCTGGAATTCCAACCGATTAATCCATGTTGATGATGCCATCCCAGATCACATTAGGGCGGGTGACCTTGATGACCAATTACCGAACAACTATTCATATGATGCCATAGGAAATGTTATTTCCGATCAAGCTGAAGGGTATAGCATTAGTTATTTTACTGATGATAAGATTGATAGGATTAATCATGATGATGGCTCTTCAATTACCTTTTTATATGATGCTTCCGGGCAGCGCGTGCTTAAGCGTATAACAAACCTTGAAGGCCTTACAACCAATACTTATTATATAAAAGATGCTTCTGGCTATAACTTAACTACTTATCATGTTGAAGGCAGTGCTGGGCTACCAGAGCAACAGGAAGTTACCTTATATGGTAATAAGCGGTTAGGCCTGTTTAACCCTATATCTATTCTTGATTACCTCAATGAAAACACTGAGGTAGTAAATACTCAAGTAGTAATAGCCAGTTACAACCAAAAAGACTACCACGTAAAAACTAATGCCCGGCTAGAATTATCCACCGGCTTTGTTTTTGACCCTTCAGTACAAGGAAAGCCCTTGTCTATTACTTCTGGTGAAGTTTCGCCTGCTTTACAAGATAAGGATGCTGGTGTTTCAGTGGTTCGGTCGTTAAGCCAGAGGCAATATGAACTGAAAGACTACTTAGACAACGTTAGAGCGACCATAAGCGACCTGAAATTAAGCACTTTTAACGGTACAGGTTTTTCTGACTTTAGGCCCCAGTTACTTTCATTCCAGCATTACTACCCCTTTGGGATGTTGCAACCCGGCCGTCAATATATTGCTGGCAATAATTATAGATACGGGTTCAATGGCATGGAGCAAGATGATGAATTTAAAGGTCTTGGTAATGCTATTAATTTCGGTGCAAGAATATACGACAGCCGGCTTGCCAGGTGGCAAAATGTTGACCAGCTATGGCAAAAGTACCCTGGCTTTAGTCCTTACAATTTTGCAATCAACTCCCCATTAAGGTTTAAGGATATTGACGGTAGAGACATTGTTCTGGCTGGAAAGAATGGGTCAAGTATCACCATTGTAACAGATTTAATTGATATCCAGCTTGATGTCAGCTCGTTTTTTGGAGATTTTGGAGGATACTATACCATACATGGTGATGGTATACTTGAGGTAGCACTAGATGTTGGGGGGCTATTTGACGCATCTGGAACCGTTGATGCAATTGCCGCAGGGTATTATGCCGCTAAAGGTGACTACTGGTCTACGTTTGTGTCGGCTGTGTCTATTGTGCCTGTTGGTGATGTATTAAAGCTTACCAAAGCAGAAAAGTATATTAGTACTGTCAGGGCTACATTAAAAGCGGTTGACAATGCCACCGGCACTTCGAAATGGGTATTAACAGCAGCACAAAGAGCCGTGCTTTATCAGCATGTGAGGGTTGGCGCAAGTAAGGCTTTAGGTAATGCGCTCAGCACTGTTGGTCGTTTAAAAAAGACCGGCCAGCAAGCCCACCATTTAATTTCAGTGAACCTAATTAAAAACAATGAGTTCATTGGTAATTTAGTCGCAAATGGATGGAACATAAACAAATCACTAAATGGTAAATGGTTAGCAAGTGTTGGAGAGTACGGTTACAAAAAAGGGTTTCATGGAAATGCCCCTGCTTATGATAACTGGTTGAATCAACAAATAAACAGTTATGTAGCAGAGTTTGGTGAAGAAGGTTTAGAGAATTATATTGAAAAAGAACTAATACCTGAAATAGACACATTGTTAGATGAGATGTATGAAGTCTATCAGCAAACAGGTAAAAACATGAATACTCAATTCAAAGAACTGTTAAAAGAATAATTATATGAAAATGTATAGATTAATCACCAACCCTGAGGCAGAAAATCAAACAGTGGTTGATAACGCTCCACAGGCACTTCTCAAAAAAAATTTATACGAGCCATATCCAAGCAACACAATAGACTGTATAATACCAGATGGTAGGCCTAAAATGACAGATTTCTTAACTAACGGAACCTTGAGCGTGATGGGCTTTATCATTTCTGATAAGGTATATCAAATTATGAATAGCTTTTCACTATTGGATGTGCAGTTTACTGATATTACCAGTGAACAGCTTAAGGGTTATAAGTTTATGTTTTTTAATAGTGATCTTACACATAAACTTGACTTTGAAAAATCTAACCTCAAGGTATTAAAGAAAAGCCCTCTTAAAAAAGTTTATTTAGATGTTAATGTTCCATCTGAAAGAGATGACATAATAAAGTTTCATAGAAACGAAGTAGCTCGCTCAATATTTAAATCCTTAGTTCCTGAAAAAGGTTATGCTTTTAAAGAAGGCTTTGATTACGAACAAATGGACGTGTTTAGGGTCGGTCATTTTGACCTGTCGTTCTACATATCCCATAAAGTCAAAGTTGCGTTACAAGAGGCTAACATAACTGGTGCTGAGTATGTAGAAGCGCCTCATTTTTTATAAGTACCACCTTAACTTAGTTTTGAATTTGTAACATTCATAAACCATGAAAAAACTCATTTTTATCCCTCTTTTATTGGTGGCCGCCTGGGCACACG
>CAZXTW010000524.1:0-5050 GCA_964643525.1 uncultured Roseivirgaceae bacterium | reverse complement strand
TATTCATGGCGCTTTTTCTGCTTCTACTATTTGAAAGCCGTTGGCAAGCATTGGCTTGAACGGTAAGGATATCACATATGATAACCTTTGTAGTAACTTAAGTAGAGAAAAGTAGCGTGACAGCCTGCTGCTTATCGGCCTGTACTATATTTACAAGCGTATTTAACTCAATATATAGCTCATGATTATAAGCTACAACCGCCTGCGAAAAGACCAGTTCTGGAAGAGTGGCCTGGAAAAATTCTTTAAGCCAGCCATGGCATATATTTATGGTGAGGCTGCCATGGCAGAATATGACCTTGACAACCCCGAGTTTTTAGACAAAGAAATGGCCACCATTGTGCCAGAAAGCCTTACAAGCCAGCGCATTGCCGATAAATTGATACGCGTAAAGAAAAAAGACGGCACTGAGCTGTGGGTTATTTTTCATATAGAGGTACAAGGCAAGGCTGATAAGCACTTTGATGAACGCATGTTTACCATGTTTTACCGCATCAGAGACAGGTCTGGCCACCGGGTGGCGGCAGTGGCTATTTTGACAGATAAATCTGATAAATTCAGGCCCGGCCGCTTAGAGGAGCAGACCTTAGACACAGGCTTTGTGTATTATTACCCTACCTTAAAACTAAAAGACTATGAGCCGGATGCACTGCTAAAAGGCAATAACCCGTTTGGCATTATACTGCAAGTGGCCTGGCACCACTTATATGGCAGTAAAAATGACCAGCAAAAGCTGGCCAGTAAAATAGAGCTGACCAGGCGGCTGTTCGGGGCCGGGCTATCAGCTGAAGACACAAGACTGCTGTATGGTTTTATAAAGTACTACACAGTGTTTAATGACAAGGCAAATTATGGTATCTTTGATAAAAGGATAGCCGCTGAATTTAAAGAAGAGATTGAAGACATGGAACTACGTGAACACATTCTTTGGGCCGTTCGGGAAGAAGGCAGAGACGTTGGCAGAGAAGAGGGGATAGAAGCAGGTATAGAGAAGGGCATTGAAAAGGGCATTGAAAAAGGCATTGAAAAAGGCAGAGAAGATGGGATTGAGGAGAAGGCGCTACAAACAGCCCAATTGATGTTGGCCAATAATGAGCCAACTGATAAGATTATGCTCTATACCGGCCTTACTAAAACTGACATTGAAAAACTGAACTACTGATATTTATTGAGACAACTATATCTAGCCTTGCAAGTATACCTTGCAAGGCTTTTTTATTGCCTGGCAACATATACCTCCGTTGTTTCAAGCTTGTTGACTACTTCATGGTTAAGCTCCATAAAGAGTTGGCTGCCTACTGATGTTATGCCGTAACTTCTTAGAAAAGTCATAATCTTTACACTGGCAAATAACCGTTCATCAATCTTATAAGAAAAGGCATAAACATATGGTTTTTAACCGAACGCACACCTAAAAGCTCATGTTAAACAAAAAACTAAACATTACCATAATATGCATAAAATCATCATCCTTTATGTGGTTATTATACTAACCACCAGCTGTGCAGTAGTAAGACAAGGTGAGGTAGGCGTAAAACGTAAACTGGGTAAACTAAACGAAAAAACGTATGATGCAGGCGCTATATCATTTAACCCGTTTACGACAACAATTATCAAGTTGCCACTGAGAACTGTCAATGTGGAGATCCAATCGAACCTACCTTCCAAAGAAGGGCTAAATGTTGAAGCGATTATATCTATTCTGTATCGGGTAAAACCCGAACATGCTGTGAGTATCATTGAAAATGTTGGCACACAATACGAAGATGTGCTGATTACCAGTGTGTTCAGATCGGCATCTGCCGACGTATGTTCCAGGTTTTTTGCCAAAGACATGCATACCGCCCAGAGATCGGTCATCGAAAAAGAAATTGCTGAACGGATGGACTCTTTATTGTCTGACAGAGGTTTTGAAATTGAGGCTGTATTGTTAAAAACCATCAAGCTACCTGCCAGGCTGGCAAGGGCCGTAGAAGAAAAGCTTGAGGCAGAACAAGACGCCCAGCGCATGCAGTTTTTACTGGAAAGAGAAAGACTGGAAGCGCAAAGAAAGCTGGTGGAAGCCGAAGGGAAAAGAGATGCCCAGAAGATACTTTCAGAAGGCTTAACTGAGCCTATTCTGAGGTACCAGGCCATAGAAGCCTTTAGGGAGTTATCTAAATCGCCAAATGCCAAGGTGATCATCACAGACGGCCAAACCCCCATGACCATACAGGAAGACGGAGGCAATTAAACCAAGCAGAAGTGCCCAGCCCAAATGGCAAACGCCAAAAACGCTGGGCACTTTTTATTTAATAAAACTTATCGTATCATGGTGTAAGCAAACAGCCATGCAAGTAGGTGCCGCACTGGCCGCACTGCTGCGCCTCAAGGCAACTGGCATTGCAGCCAGCCTCAAATACGGCAACCACCCCCACAAGCCCGGCAGCAATGGCACCAGCCTGCTGCCCGCTGTACATGATGTGCCCCATACTGAAGCAGGCCCACCCACCATTGAAGACCGCCGCGAAGACATGTGGATTAACCTTGAAGAAGGCAACTTTATTTACCTTGACCACCTGGAACTGCTAACCGACCATGACTTTCAGGGCATTGAAGCACTGCTAAACCAAATTTACCGCCGCCGGCAAAACCCCAATAACTAACCCTACCTGCCCTTACTTTACAGGCATGTTGCACCAGGCATGGCGCAGCCAAGC
Source organism: uncultured Roseivirgaceae bacterium (assembly GCA_964643525.1). GTDB lineage: Bacteria > Bacteroidota > Bacteroidia > Cytophagales > Cyclobacteriaceae > CAZXTW01. Next base: position 2,351 of record CAZXTW010000524.1, on the reverse strand, counting down.
CAGAGAGACGGCGTCTCTATTGGAAAAAGACGCCGTCTCTCCAAAAAGAGACGGCGTCTTTTCTGGAAGAGACGACGTGTATTTAGTGTAGAGAGGGCGTGTTTTTATCATTTTATGGTGCTGTTACTCAGTGGGCAGTACTGTGAGGTTATCTAAGGTGCCCCTGGAATAGTCTTTTGTGTCTTTCAGTTTGGCGCGTACCTCTAACTGGTAAAAGCCTGGCACCAGGTTATTCGGCACTTGAAATACCAACTCGCTGGCATTGAACACGCGCACATGGGCTACTTTTACTTCGGGCTGGCCGGCCATAAGCAGGTACACCCCCTGCTGCGGGTCGTTGTCATCAATACGCATATGGGCGCCCCGCACAGTTACCATGCCGCTCAGGGTCAGTTTGCCATTGGTGGTTTTGGTGGCAAAATCAAACACTTCGTGAATGGTTACCCTGGGGGCCTGGTGCCTTACTTTGTTGAGCACAATTTGCTGACTGCTAGTTTTAAAGAAGGGGCCTGGGTTTACTTTTACGTTTAGCTGGTGCCGGGCGGGGTCGTAGCTGTCATCAGCCCCATCAAACACACCTGTAATACTGTAGCGAAGCTTCAGAAAATCTAACGAAACGGTATACCCCAGCTGCAAAAAATGGTTTACCGCTTTAAAAAACTCTAATATATTGCCCTGCGCCTCACTTTCTTTAATGGCGCTGCCTTCGGCAGTCATCTGGTTCAGCACATCGGTCATGGTGGCTGTGCCTGTATGTACCACATGGGCCAGGTGGCTGTTGTGTTGGTTGTTGAGCTTATTGGGCCTCAGGGCGTAATCCATAATTACAGTAGTTTAAACAGGTATACAATTTGACTGAACTACGAATTTACACCACCCCGCAGGTTAAACCCTAAATAAGTGCACGGTTTTAAGCAGACTGTTTGGGTATTTGCCTTGCACAAAAACCTGGCGCTGTAGGGGTGCCTGGCAAAACGCCAGTGGCGTTACGACACAACGCCACTGGCGTTGCGTGCTTCTCTCTGGGGGAAACGCCTTGTACCCGCCGGAGAAAACTGGAAGGTTTTGTTGTATTCTTTGCCCTCGTTGCTGTAAAACACCCGCACTACGCCTTCAGTAAGCAAGTAGCAATAATTTACTCGCTTGCCTTGCCTGACCAAAAAATCATTCCTATTGAGCTGAACAGGCTGCATCAGGGCTGACAGGGCTGCCCAGGCCTGCGCTGTAATGGGGTGGATTTGTTGAATGGTTTGCAGTACTGTTTTAAATGCCATTTGAGCGGTATTAGCTTATTGTATTACTAAATATACGCCTGAACGGCCCCGCTGTTTACAACCCGGTGTTTTATTAAAGTACTTTAAGGTGGTTATGGCTGTATTGTTAGACTTTTGCTTTTAGAATATGTAGCACCAAGTGGTACCATAGAAATGCAGCAAACCCTATGACAACGCAATTGCTTATTCAGGCTTTGGCAGTGATTTCCCTCCTTACATACCCTTTTAAAACAAAAGTTACTATGGATGCAATAACGATGCACACCCTGCCCGTACGGCAAGGCAGCCGCCCCTTAACCACCAACACGAACCCGCACACACAACTAACCCAACAACCCAGCGATATTTCGTTTGTAAAAGATTTATCGGCCTGGGCATTTACACTTAGCCATATAGAAAAAAAGCCAAGTGCCATTTCAGTGCCCGGCGCAGTAGCCATGTGTATGGCAGATGGACATACCTGTGATGACTGCAACGCCTTTATGATTGGAACTGAGTTTGCCCATTTTCATCCGCACCCCGACTATAGCATGCATCTGGGCCTTCCGCAAGCAGCAGCCGAAGTAATTATTAGCCAGGGCTGGGGCGAGTGGCATCCGCTGATTGAGCGTAGGGTTTTACCTCCCAATATTATTATGCTATATGCCCCACGTGATTCAGCAGAATTAAATGTTGCGAAGTTTATTCTAGGCCTCTCACATGCCTTTGCCAAAGGAGAGTTAAAATAGGGTTTGCAAGTGCTTGTACACCTGGCAGGCCTTTGCTACTGGTGCCGCATTTCTTAAACTACTTTAATTTTTTGCTACTGATTTACTTCAATATTTGCCCAACCAATCAATTTGAAAACAAGAAGATGAAGCACATGGATAAACCCGGCAAATGGCTGCTTGTGGCATTGATGTTCATTGGAGCAATAGCTTGTAAACCAGATAACACAGCAGATTTACAGAGAAAGATCAATGAGCTACAGGCAATAGTAGATGCCCATGATGCCGAGCGCGCTTTGACTAAAAAGCACCTGGCTACTTTTGATGAGCTGGATCTGGTTGCGTTTAATGACCGCGATATGGAACGTAT
>CAZXTW010000523.1:0-5051 GCA_964643525.1 uncultured Roseivirgaceae bacterium | reverse complement strand
AGCTTCGTGACTGAGGCCAAAGAAATAAACAACGGTACCGTAAAGGGTGGTGAAATAATCGTACCTATCAAATTCACTTTTGAGGCTACCGAATGTACTCTTTGCTACATTTGCCCAAGTTGAAACTCTGTTTTAACAGATAACTTGACATAAAACTAGCAAACCCCCTGTAGGGGCTTTGGAATTACTTATGATAACTGACATGCATTCAAAACACACCCGGTAGTGTCATGATGGTACGGCTTACAATAACCTAAGACACTAATCATATTTTTATAACCTTTAACACACATACTGCTATGAAAAACAGCAAGTTAAAATTAGACGACTTAAAAATTTCAAGCTTTGTTACAGCCCAAAAGGGTAAAGAAATGACTATAAAGGCTGGTGGTACCCATTACGAATGGTGCGACCCAAGTGGCCCTGTAAAAACCATTTGTTACTGTGACACAAGCATCGAAGGCATTCAGTAAGCAGCGCACTAATAAGCTGCATGCAATCGCTACAGCTTAACACAAAAAAGGCCCCTGACGGGGCCTTTCATGTTTACATAATTACATGTAGCATTCTTTTTCTGTCGTCCAGGGTGGGCATACAAAACAATTGGTTAGCACCGTGGGGTCACAAACAAAACAACGGGTAGCCGGGGTAGCTTCTGCTAAAGCACCACCTTTAATAGTGGCTTCATGGCCCTTTTCTGAGGTGACAAAGCTCTTAACTTTCAGGTTGTTCAACGAAAGCTTATTCTTCTCCATAGTAGTGAGTTTTTAATTAGTTAAACCGATTTATTGATCAAAACTAGCCGAAATAAATGTTGTTTAGCTAATGAATTACAACAAAGGGCAAATACCAGATTTGAAAGGTATTATAACACAAACCTGTAGGTAAACTTCATTAAAAATATATTGTGGGGCTTGCTGTCAAACAAATTACCGTACAGCCCACCAAACGAGTTGTCGCTGTCAAGCGCTGGGTTGGCATTGCGGTTTTGCGTCCATACCAGAAAAAAGGTAGAGCCAGGTATGTACTCCCACCGCAAAACCATGTTTGACCTGAACTGCACAAAGTTAAAGTCAGGGTTGCCAAAGGTATAATCAGTGGCACCATCTCTGTTTTCGTCTACCAGGTACTCTTCATCATTAGCATTATAAGTCAGCTGTTCATTGGTATACAGGGCAAAGCGGTCTTCCCACTCAGCAGCTCTGGCATCAGTAATGTACTTAAACTCTTTGTATTGCCCGGTACTGGCAAATGGTTGCCCCCAGTACTGTATTGATAAGTTGGGGTTAATATTATATGTAAATCGCAACGAGGCACTGTAGGTTTTCTGCTTAATGGTGCCATTCACATACCGCGTACCCCCATCAGTATCAATATTTGTCACGTACTGCAACTGCTGGTCATTATAATTATACCCTGGCGAAAAGCGAATGGTCAAAGCATTCATTGGCCGGTAGGTAAATGACAGGTCTACCCCTGTGGCCCTGCTGCTGTTTTGAAAGCCCCACCAGTTCCACTGGTTAACATTAACTCTGAACTTCTTGCGGTCGTCAGTACCAATATAATACCAGTGATTGGCCCCTCCTGGGTACTGTAAGGCCGGCCCGCCGCGCAAATCAAAGTTTGAAATATTCCTGAACTCAACCGTAGACCCACTACCCATACGCCAAAAATTATTGAACTGTACATGGGCATTGGTATTGACAGACCGGAAGGTGTTAACCCCGGCAAAATCCCAGTTAAGCCACTCATTAAAGTTAATGCGAAAGCTCCTGAAAATACTGAAGGGCTCAAGCTTACGGTATTGCATCCAGCCAAACTGGTATATCTGGTCGGCATTGCGCTGAAAACCCAGGTCGTTCAGCTCAAGGCCAGGGCTTCTGTAAGTAACACCTGTTTCAAACACAACATTACCACTGTTATTCCCTATGCGCAGGGTGCCTCCGCTACCCTGCAAAGAGGTAAGCGTACTATCAACCCTCAGGTGGGGGGCATCTGGGCGCTGAAACAAATGCTCAGAGGCCGTTTGGGTTTCAAGAATGGCCTCTTCACTACCCTGCACATGGCTATACACCATATTGGCAGCAATAAACCACGAGCGGTCATTCCAGAAATGAGTCACATCAAGTCCACCTGTATAGGCTGCCTTGTGCAGAAAGTCTAGCGTAGGCGTATCAATATTGCGGTTGGTAGCCGTAAAAATGCCCCCAACTATGGTTTTACCAGCTTTAATATCCTGCTGCACCCTGCCCACAAAATAGCTGGTCAGGGGCTCTACCGTTTCCATGCGGCGCTCACCATCGTGGTCTATCTCTGCTTCTTCTTTCGCAGTAATGGCCTCATTAATCCCCCATGACAACCCATTTTTATTTTTACCGGTAAGCTTAAACGCCCCAATAATGGCCGAGTTGCTGGGCTGGTTCACATACTCGCCATCTTCAGTATCAGGGTACAGGTGCGGCCGCCGGCCAATCCGGCGCGAGTAAAACAGGTTGTCACGACCAAAGGGCCCACCAGCTTCAGCCCGGGTAATTCTAAAATCCAGTATATTATTGCCTTCAATAAAAAAGGGACGCTGTTCACGAAAAAACACCTGAAAGGCCGAGAGGTTCACCTGTGAGGGGTCAGCCTCTACCTGTCCAAAATCAGGGTTAATGGTAAAATCTAAAGTAATATCACTGGTAATACCCACCTTCCCATCTACTCCATAAGTTATGTCAGAACTTTTACCAGTAGCAAAAGGGTTGCCTTCTTCTTTTTCAAAGCGTTCAACTTGGCTCACCACATAAGGCTGTATTTCTAGCTGTTTTTGAGGTTTAATGCCTTCAAGGCCATGTATTTCACCAAAGCGGTGCACCCAGCCCTGCACATTTTGAGGTACGTATTGCCAGATTGAACGTTCTTCAATCCTGAAATCACGCCTTTGTACCTGTAGCCCCCAGGTGTGCATGGCCTTATCAGCAAAGCGCAACTGGCTTAATGGTATGCGCAGTTCGGCTATCCAGCCCTGTTCGTCTACAGCAGTGCGTGCGTACCAGATAGGGTCCCAGTTGCTGTCCCAGTTATCGCCGTTATTACTCACATATTCATCACCCTTTACGCCAGAGGCGCTAATAGTAAATGAAAATGCGGTGCGCTTATCAAAATAACTGTCAATATTCACCTCTACCCAGTCGCCTTCAAAACCGTCTCGCCGCGACATGCGCCGCACAATCTTATCGGGTGCGTCATCAAAACAACGAATGGCAAAATACAGGTTCTTGGCATCATACAGCACCTTAAACCGGGTTTGTCTTGTTGGGGCTGCGCCGTCGTGTGGTTGTCGTTGCGTAAAGTCAGCATTCCAGTCTACCTGAGCCCAGGCAGCATCATCAAAACTACCATCAATAGTAGGGGGCTGGCCCGTAATACGTTGGGTATGGCATATTCGCTTTCCTTCCTGAGTAGTATCGGCCTGTTGCGCGTGTAATACAAAGGGCATACTACCTAAAAGCAGTGCAAAAAATAAGGTTGAGGCTAAGTTTAGTGTGTGCATGGTCAGATTATTCGCCGTAGTCAAGAGTACCGACCTATTAACAAAAGGTTACAGCATACGTTGCATCTATTAATGAAGGTATTGAAAATTATGCTGCCAACAGCTTCACGATGTGACCAAAGGGCTAAGCTGGTGATGTAAGGTAGCACTATTCAAAATGAACGGGGCCTTGATCGGTACCACCGCCGTCAAGGCCAAGTACCTCACGCATTAAAGTAATTTGTTGCTCCAGTTCAGGGTCCTGGGGTATCAGGGCTTTCAGGCGCATTAAATATTTGTAGGCCGTTTTATCATCGCCAATAATAAACTGCACAGAAATAATACCTGAAAGTGCCCCAAAATGCCGGGGCTCAAGGGCCAGCGTTTCTTCAGCATCTTTTAACGCATTATTGTATTGCCCGTTTAAAAAGTTTACTGTGCTGCGCTTATTCCAGCCTTCGGGGTAGGTAGTGTCAAAGGCAATTACTTCATCATAAATGGCCAATGCCTTTGAATAGTCGTTGGCAGCCATTGCCTTAGCCCCCTGCTTCATCTTCTTACGCACAAGGTCATCGGGGTGCTCCATCCATATCGCCCAGATTCGATCATACAATAACGAAATCTGCACGGTACTATCGGCTAGCTCCAGTTGATCAAAATATTCTCGCAGTGCTTCTTCTTTGTCAGAATAGCTATCAATCCATAAACCCACATTCTATACCGTTGGGCTAATTTGTTGTTACCCTTAAACAGCCATCGTTGTAATACCCATTTGTTTAGTACTAAAGTGTAGAGTACTGTTGAATACGATCAGTTGTTAGTGCGTAAGCATCAAATTAGACGTTAAAACTTTATTTCTTTACCATTACGCATACATGCACTCATCTATACTAACTGTTGGTACCTGCAATTGTTCAGAACTCATGGTGCTGCTTTGTTCATGAGTTAGTACCCGCCGTGAGCCAGGTGGTTGCTGTGTATTGCCGCTCCGGCAAGCGCCAGCACTTCGTGTAAAAGTAATCAAAAACCATATAGCAGGTCAGTAATTTTAATGTATGGCAAATAATAAAAGTAGCTTCCAATCACTCATTTTAACGCATTACAAGCATTACAACTGAAACATAACACTACCTTTATAGGTATCATTTTAACAATAAACCACCATTTACCACCACACGGCGCACCACAGCCCCCACTTCTGTAAAAATGGCCGGTTACCTACAGCAATAAGTTAACCAGAGTAATCAAATAAAAAATATATTATAGGGCGCTGTACAGACCAAAGAATTGAAGTTTATGTTTGCCATGTAGGTGGCATATGCATAGTTTAACACGTAATTTGTTGATTAACTGCTTCAATGCACAAGCTTAAACTGTTACCGCTTTACAAGTGTATGCTTTTGATAGTGCCCATGCTGTTGAGTAGGGCTTTATTATTGGCTGATACCCTAACGGTTAATGGCCAACAAACGCAATTGCTCATTGGCAAACAACTGAGCATATTTGAAGACCCCACCGGGCAGCATACCTTTTATAG
>CAZXTW010000522.1:0-5053 GCA_964643525.1 uncultured Roseivirgaceae bacterium | reverse complement strand
TTATTGATGATACTGACAGTGCCTTTCAGGCCGTAGAGCATTTAATTAGCCAGGGATGTAAAAGAATTGCCCATTTGGCTGGCCCACAGCACTTAAGCATTAGCAAAGGCAGGCTTGAAGGCTACCATGCCGCACTGCAAAAACACGGCTTGCCTGTTGAAGAAGACCTGGTAGTTTCATGTGGTGTGGGCGATGAAAAAATGGGTGCCGAATGTGCCAGAACACTGTTTAACCTGACCAACCCACCCGACGGCATATTTGCCAACAATGATATTTCTGCCATAGGGGCCATGCAGGCTATTAAAAAAATGGGGCTCAAAATACCTGATGATGTAGCCATCGTGGGCTTTAGCGATTGGATGGTATCTGCCTTTGTTGAGCCCTCGCTCACCTCAATTTCGCAACCTGGTTTTGAAATGGGGCGTGCTGCTGCACAGTTGTTCCTTGAGCAGATAGAGGTGAAAGACGATGAAACCTACGAGCCCAAAATAAGCACACTTAAAACAAATTTAATTGTAAGAGATTCATCAAGCCGCCTCAAATAACTGCTGGCTACCCGCGCAGTGCTTTTGCTATTTTTGAAAGTGCCACCTTGTAATCAAAAATATTTCCTTATTTTCGTTCATTAAGGCCTAATGGCTATCGTGCAAAAAGTGCCCTTACGGGTACTCAATTGGCACATACGCTACTATAATGAACAACACAGCTAGTTTCTATACCGCTTATCAGCCCGTTGGTGGGCTGGTATCTTACCAACAGTTTGCCACTGGTATTTGCTGCACAGCCAGCAATGGTTTTGTTACCATAGAGGTGGTACGGCCTGCCGTGCTGCGCATCACCACTGCCCAACAGCAACAGCAGGCACCCCTAAGTTATGCTGTGGTGGCCCAACCAGAACAGACGCAGTTTGATGTGCAAGACCAGGCACAGGCCGTACAGCTTACTACAGACAGCTTAAAAGTGCTTGTGAATAAAGCCACCATGGCAGTGGCAATTTATACGCAAAGCGGGCAACCATTGAATGCCGACGACCAGGCCCTTAGTACAGGCTGGCTGGGCCAACACGGCACAGTGTATAAAACCCTCGTGCCTGATGAACGCTTTATAGGCTTAGGCGAAAAAACTGGCCACCTGAACAGAAGAGGCCACGCCTTTACGCATTGGAATACCGACTTCTATGCCGCAACTGATAATGACGACCCACTGTACTGCTCTACCCCTTTTTATATGGGTGTGCACAGCAACGGCTGCTACGGTGTTTTCTTTGACAACTGCGGCAAAACACATATTAACTTCGGGGCATCTAACAACCGCTTCAGCAGCCTTACTGCTGAAGATGGCCAGGTTAACTACTACTTTTTTGGCCAACAATCATTGCCTGGCATTATCAATGACTATACCTGGCTTACAGGCAGCATGCCCCTGCCGCCACTATGGAGCCTGGGCTTTCAACAATGCCGGTACAGCTACCACAACCAGCAGGAGGTGCTGAGCGTTGCAGAGAACTTTCGGTTTAGAAATGTACCAGCCGATGTGATTTACCTTGATATTCATTATATGGATCAATTCAAGGTATTCACTTTTAACAGGGAGCGGTTTCCTGACCCCGCCAGCATGATTGCCAAACTAAGGCAAATGGGCTTCAGGGTGGTGGTAAGCCTTGACCCGGGCATTAAGGTTGAGCCAGGTTATAGTGCCTTTGACAGTGGCAGCCAGGCCGATGTGTTTGTAAAATACCCTGACGGCACCCCTTATGCCGGAGAGGTTTGGCCGGGGCTGTGCCACTTTCCTGATTTTAGCAACCCAAAAACCAGGCAATGGTGGGGCAACCACCTGCAGGCCTATACCGATGTGGGTGTTTCAGGCTTTTGGAATGACATGAACGAGCCTGCCACCTGGGGCAATGACTTTCCTGATCTGGTTGGGTTTTCGTTTGAAGGGCATGGGGCCACTGCCAGGCATGGCCGCAATGTGTATGGCCTGTTGATGGCGCGCAGCAGTTATGAAGGGGCAAGAAAGCACCGCCCCAACGAAAGAGCCTTTTGCCTGTCAAGAGCGGCCTTTAGCGGCTCACAACGGTATACCGCCGTTTGGACGGGCGATAATGTAGCCACTGACAGAAATATGTTTCTGAGCATAAGAATGGTTAACAGCCTTGGGCTGGCTGGCATTGCTTACAGCGGTTATGATATAGGTGGGTTTTCAAAAGAAACATCTTCAGCCTTATTTGCCCGCTGGCTAAGCATAGGGGCCTTCTCACCCCTATGTAGGGCACACACCAATGTGGCTACACGCACAGCAGAGCCGTGGGCATTTGGCGAAACCATTTTAGAAATAAGCAGAAACTACCTGAACGTACGCTACCAGCTGCTGCCTTATATCTATTCATTGTTTTATGAGGCCGCCAGCACCGGCATGCCCGTTGCCAGGGCCCTGCCACTGGCCTACCCTCACGACAATACGGTTTATGAAACCGCTTATGAACACCAATACCTCTTTGGGCCATCATTATTGGTAATACCCGTCAATAGCGAACAGCAGTATGCCCAGGCCTACCTGCCTAATCATGCCTGGTACAACTTTTACAATGGCCAAAGCCACCATGGCCTGCAAAAAGTGTTGTGCAAGGCACCCCTGGCAGAGCTACCCGTGTTTGTTAAAGCCGGTGCTATTATACCCATGCAGGGTAAAGCAGCCAGCACCACGCACAGTGCTGGTAGCACCCTGTTTATACATGTGTGGTATGGCCTGAATGAAAACCACTTTGTATATTATGAAGACGATGGCACCACAATGGACTACCAACAGAGCCAATACCTGAAGCGCACCATTACCTTTGCGCCAGAACAGAACCACATTATATTGGGCCAGGCAGAGGGGCACTACACAAGTAAGTTTACTGAAATAGGCCTGGTATTACATGGCTTTGGTAAGTTAATAACGGTTACCGCCAACGACCAGCAGCTACCGGTTGAGACGGAGCTATTTCACTTAATGGAGCCTGTTACTGCTTTTGACCCCACAGCTGGCGATTATGAATTTGCCGGTGCCAAGGTGCAGCGCGTTACCCTGCCCAACAGCCATGACCACACTATTATACACTGGCATACCCCTGAACCAACTGACCAGGGGGCTTACCCTGAATTCATCCATTAAACCCAACTATAATCTATCGATTTAGTAAACAGACGAATCCAATACACAATCTATGAAGAAGAAACCACAACTAAGCTTTTGGCAAATCTGGAACATGAGCTTTGGCTTTTTGGGCATACAGTTCGGGTTTGCATTACAAAATGCCAATACCAGTAGAATTTTCGAAACCCTGGGGGCTGAGGTAGATGACATACCTATACTATGGATTGCCGCCCCAGTTACAGGCCTGTTTGTACAGCCCGTAATTGGGTACTTTAGTGACAAAACCTGGGGGCGATTAGGCCGTAGGCGGCCCTACTTTCTGGTTGGGGCCATTTTAGCATCTATCTCACTGTTCATCATGCCAAACTCGCCTGCATTATGGATAGCAGCAGGTATGCTCTGGATTATGGATGCCTCTATTAATATTTCAATGGAACCCTTCCGTGCTTTTGTTGGCGACCTGTTGCCTACTGAACAACGCAACAAAGGCTTTGCCATGCAAAGCTTTTTTATTGGCACAGGCGCTGTAGTAGCCTCTGCCCTGCCTTATATATTAAGCAACCTGTTGGGCATACCCAACAACGCCCCTGAAGGCGAAGTAGGCCTTTCAGTTAAATTGTCATTTTACATTGGTGGTGTTGTATTCTTCCTTACTGTGCTGTACACCATATTTAAAACCAAAGAATACCCGCCAGAAGATATGGAGGCTTTTGAAGCCTATGAAAAAGCACAAGAGCAAGCCCACACCGGTATTGACGGCACACAAAAGCTGGTGCCTACAAAAAAGTTCTTTACCAATGGTGTACTGTTTACCCTTATCGGTGCTGGCCTGGCTTATTGGCTATATACGCTTTTTTTACAGGAAGAGGTAAAAGGCGAAGTAATGATTTTAGCTTTCTGCCTGGTGTTGTTTGGTATTATTCAGTTAATATCTGGCCTGCTGGTTAGTGCTGGTAAAAGTGAAAATGGCTTTGTTGAAATAATCAATGACCTGCTAACCATGCCTAAAACCATGGCACAACTGGCCGTAGTACAGTTCTTTTCATGGTTTGCCCTGTTTTCAATGTGGATCTACTGTACACCCTCAGTAGCCCAAACTGTATTTGGGGCTACACCTGGCAATACGCAATCGCCAGAATACCAGAATGCCGGCGATTGGGTAGGCCTTGGCTTTGCTGTTTATAACGGAGTAGCCGCACTGATTGCATTTGGCCTGCCACCACTGGCAAAGAAAATTGGGCGTAAGCAGGTGCATATGGTTTGCCTAATTGCAGGGGGCATAGGCCTTGCGTCTATTTATCTGTTTCCGGGCAAATACAGTTTTCTAATCGGCTCAATGGCCGGCGTGGGCATTGCCTGGGCAAGTATATTGTCTATGCCTTACGCTATGCTGTCAGATGCCCTACCCGCAAACAAAATGGGCATTTACATGGGTATTTTTAACTTCTTTATAGTATTGCCCCAAATTACCGCAGCAAGTATTCTTGGCTTTTTAGTAGCAAAGCCTTTTAGTGGGCAGCCTGTTTACGCGTTGCTTACCGGGGGGGCTTCTATGATATTGGCCGCTGTATTGGTGCTGATCGTGAAAGACAAAGGCAAATAGCAACCACCTACTTTACCACAGGGCACTGAAAGGTGCCTGCCTTTTTGGTATATAGGTCAATACCAGTAATGTAACGGTCAATCACAAGCAGTGTAACAGGCCGTTACATTACTAATGCACGGTTCGTTGCCTTACGGTGTTTAGCCTATGATACAAAAGTAACCTGCACCAATGACAATGAGGCGACTGCACCAACGACGTTGTAACTACTGCACCAACGGCATTGTAACTACTGCACCAACAACAGTAGTACAACCCAACTATAACATATAGGGTGTATTGGTAATTTGAATCATGCCCAAATAATTACAC
>CAZXTW010000521.1:0-5065 GCA_964643525.1 uncultured Roseivirgaceae bacterium | reverse complement strand
GCGGTGGCTCATATGAATCAGGTAAGCCTGTTCAGGCTGCAACTCTTCAATCACCTCAAGGGCCTCTGCCAGCGTATAATGTGATATGTGCTTTTCTTTTTGCAGGGCATTCAATACCAGTACCTTGCTGCCCCTGGCCTTTTCTTTCTCTTCAGGGCTAATGTAATTGGCATCCGTTATATAGGTAAAGTGGCCTATTCTAAAGCCAAATACTGGCAGCTTATAGTGCAGCACATCAATGGGGGTAACTTCAATGCCAGCTACGGTAAAGGGGGCGTTGTCTATGGTGTGCGTAGCAATCATAGGTACACCGGGGTACTTCTTTTCTGCAAAGGCATAGGCAAACTCCCGTTTAATCTGCTCTAATACATGCTTTCTGGCATAAATGGGCATGTCTCGCCTTTGCTTAAAATTAAAGCTGCGTACATCGTCAAGGCCGGCGGTGTGGTCTTTATGCTCATGGGTAAACAACACGGCATCCAGCCGCTGTATGCGCTCGCGCAGCATTTGCTGTCTAAAGTCGGGGCCGGTATCTACCACCAGGCTTTTGCCTTCAACTTCAATATGAATAGAGGTACGCAGCCGCTTATCGCGAAAATCTAACGACTGGCAAACCTCACATTGGCAGCCAATAACGGGCACACCCTGCGAGGTACCTGTACCTAAAAAGGTTACAATCAAATGTCCAGTGTGGTTTGAGTAAGTTCTAAATACAACTTTTTGTTCTTATCGGCCATGTTGTCTGTGGCTGGTGTAATTTCTTTCAAGATATCTACCAGGCAGTTAATTTTACCTTCCATGCTGTAGTATTTGTTTACTATTACTACCTTTTTGTCTTTAATAATGCAGTAGCCTGATTTGAAGTTACCCTTCTCGTACCGCAGCACATAGTTGGTTTCAGCAAAGATATCTTCCAGCCTGTTCAGGAAATGCTTGGTATACTTAACTGCCACAGCCTAAGCAGTGTATTGTTTTACCAGGTGTACCAGGTTATCAAAATTAAGCGGCTTGGGTACATACTCGTTAATACCTACCGTTTTAAAATCATCCATAGAATAATTCTTGGCATTGCCGGTAATAGCAATAATAGGTATGTTGGCCTTCTGCTCATTGTCCATGCCACGTATGCGCCTGGCACACTCCATGCCGTCAAGCTTGGGCATATTAATATCAAGCAGCAGCACGTCAAAGTGCTCATTTTCGATCTTTTTCATCACTTCCAGGCCGTTTTTGGCCGAGTGGATCTCAAAGTTCTGGAATTGTAAGATTTTACGGGTAAGGTTCTGTATTACAGAGCTATCCTCACCAATCAATACTCTTTTGGTATCAGCCATTTAGTTAACTTTTAATAATTGTTGGGTATGAGCCTTAAATTCTTCAAAGTTAAGGTGGAGTTCCTGTATTCCGGACGGTAAGTGCTGTGTCTCCTTATTCTTCAGGCCAGCCTCTACTTCTCTGGCGGTATTGGCCATTTTGTCAATACCCAGCGTGCCGGCGTTACCTTTAATGGTGTGCAAGATACTTAAAATTTTTTGATAGTCTTCGCGGCTCATAGCCGTTGCCAGTTCATTAAAAAAGGCGGTAGTTTCTACTTCAAAATCTTTTAAGGCTGCCTCTACCATTTCTAAACCACCATATTGTTTTAATTGGTTAATTACTGTGTTATTAATTACAGCTACAGCCTCTGTAGCAGGCTCAGCAGCAGGCACTTCTTCCTTAACGGGGGTGCTGGGCTGGTCGTTCAGCCAGGCCTTTACTTTTTCTATTAACATATACGCCTTAATGGGCTTGGGCACGTAATCGTCAAAGCCCTGGCTCAAAAACTTTTCACGGTCTTCGCGCATGCTGTAAGCCGTCATGGCCGTAATGGGGGGCACGTGTACGCCTTTCAGCTCTTTAATCAGGCGGGTGGCCGTTACGCCGTCCATTTCAGGCATTTGTATATCCATAAATATCAAATCGTATCGGTTGTGCTGCACCTTATCAATGGCTTCGGCCCCGCTTTCGGCCAGGGTTACCCGGCAGCCCGACTTGGTAAGTAACTGCCCGGCCACCTGCCGGTTAATGGCATTGTCATCTACCAGCAGCACCTCTGGCGCGTGCCCGGCAAAATGGTCGGTCAATACAAAGGTCTCATCATCAACTGGGGTATCTTCATACACAGCAGCATCACTGGCCTCAGCACCAAATGTAAACCAGAACGTACTGCCCACACCGGGTTTTGAGGTAACGCCAATGTCACCGCCCATCATACGGGTCAGCTCTTTTGAAATTGAAAGCCCCAGGCCGGTGCCGCCATAGCTTTTAGTCATTGAGCTGTCTACTTGGCTAAAGCTGTTAAACAGCAGGGCCTGGTCTTTGTCAGAAATGCCAATGCCGCTATCGTTCACCGCTACCTTAATGATGTGCTTTTTGCCCTGCTGCCCATCCAGGCTCATGGCAATGGCTACCTTGCCACCCCGCCCGGTAAACTTAATGGCGTTGCTGGTCAGGTTTGAAAGCACCTGCAGCAGGCGCGTTTCGTCAATCATCAACACCTGGGGCACGGCCAGGTCAATGCTGTACTCCAGACTGGTGCCTTTGGCATTGGCCCGTTGCGAAAACAGGGCATACAGCTTTTCAAGCGTGCCCGCCACCCTGATGGGTTGCCGGCGCAGCCGCATTTTGCCTGCCTCAATCTTACTCAGGTCTAATATATCATTCAAAATAGCCAGCAGCGTTTCAGACGATTTCCTGATGGTTTTCACATAGCCGTACTGCTCTTCGGTCAGCTCGGTGTCGGCAATCAGGTCAATTACCCCAATAATGCCGTTCATGGGGGTGCGTATTTCGTGGCTCATATTGGCCAAAAACCGTTCCTTTACCTTTAGCGAGCGCTCGGCCACCTCTTTTGACTTAATCAGGGCCTGGTTGGCCTTTTTGAGCTGGGTAAAGTCACGGGCCACCCCTTCAATCTCAAAGGGTTTGCCTTTATTATTATAAATTAACCGCACATTGCAAATACAGTTAATAATGCTGCCGTTGCGGGTAATGATAGAAGCCTCAAAATTGCGTACCGTTTTGTGCCTGATTAATTGCTTCAGCAAGTCTTTGGTTTTTGAGTTGTACAGGTAATAATCAGTAATGTTCTTATTAATGATTTGCTCTGGGGCAAAACCCACCAACTCATTGACAGAGGGGCTCAGCAGGGTAAGCTTGCCCTGCATTGAGCAGCGAAAGTAAATATCCTGAAACGACTCAAATATATTTCTGAACTTCTCTTCACTTTCCTGCAGGGCTTTGGCACTTATTTTATTTTCTGTAACGTCGTGGGCTATGCACGATATTTCAGTTACCTGCCCCTCTTTATTGGTAATGGGGGTAATGTGTACGTCCTTCCACAGGGGGGGCAGCTTGCGGTCTCTGAACGAGATTTCCATGCGCAGGTAGCGGCCTTTCAGGGCTTCGCGGTAGTTGCGCGTCCAGAACTCAATAAACTTCTGGCTGCCCCCTTTCTTTTCAACCTGCCTGAAGCCACTGCCCTCTTCAGGTACAATACCATAATACTGTTTGGTAGCGGCACTAAACTTATGGTTAAAAAAAGTAAACCTAAAGTGGCGGTCTACCGTCCAGATCAGCAAATTGCTGTTCTGAAAAATGGCATCCAGGCGGCCGGTCTGGCTGGTAATTTTCCGGTCGCGTATGCGCCGCTCAATAGCCACAGCTATTTGCCCTGAAATAAAGTGCAGCAGCTCAAGGTCTTTATGCGTAAAGGCATTGGCTTTGTGGTAATGCTGCACGGCTATTACGCCAATAGTACGCTGCTCGGCCATCAGTGGGGCACACAGCCACACCGCTGGCACCTTGCCATGAATGGTAATTTTACCAGTTTGCTCAAGGGCCAGTATATCGTGCTTGTACAATATTAAGGGCCGCTTTTGGTCAATGGCATATTCTGTCAGGCCCTGCCCCCGGGTGCGCTCAGGTATAGGCTGGGCGTTGTCATAATTCTCGTCTATGTAATAAGGAAAATAAATATGCTCTTCGCTGCTGCCTTGCAGGGCTATGTAAAAATTCTTGACGGGTATCAGGTTGCCCAGCTCCTGGTGTATGCCCTGGTACAGCTTATCAAGGTCGGTGGGTTGTATGGCCAGGTGCGCAATATTATAATACAGGCCCTGGGCCTTCTCAGCCCTGATGCGGCCTGTAATATCAATAAAAATGCCCCGGCACTCTATTACCTGGCCATGCTCTACCGTGCAGTGTATTGAGCCAGAAAGGTAAATATCCTGGCCGCTGGCCGCCCTGAAGGCTGTTTCAAAGCGCATGGGGGGCTGGCCGCCGGCCACCCGTTGCATTTCATCACGAAAGGCCTGGTAATGGTCTGGGTGCACAATATGTTGCAGCCGCAGCTGCCGCAGCTGCTCATCAGTATACCCCAGCCGCTCTTTCCATACCTTATTCACAAAAAACAGCTCACCCTGCACTGAAAACAGCTGCACCAGGTCGTTTGAGTTGTTGAATATATCGTTAAAATAAGCCTTTGACGATTGCCTGGCCTTATCCAGCTCTACCGAAAGGCGTTCTACCTCGGCAATTAATGCTTCTTTATTCAACTGGTTCAGGCCCATAGCTTGGTTACGGTAAATCAACAAATACGCAGGCTGCTGCGGTTTGTACTTTTGCAGTAGTTGACTAAAATATAAAAAACTGGGCATTGCCCCTACACCTGTACCCGGTAATGGCGCATCTTTGTAGCAGCTTCATGGTAACAGCAAATAAAAATACCGCACAGTACAATCCAGGGGCTGGCACCCTGGTGGTGGTGGTGGGCCCCACCGCCGTTGGTAAAACTGCGGCCAGCATTGCCCTGGCACAGCAGTATGGTACTGAGGTAATCAGTGCCGACTCGCGCCAGTTTTTTCGTGAAATGCACATTGGCACGGCCAAACCCACTGGGGCTGAACTTGCTGCTGCGCCCCACCACCTGGTCAACTCGCTTAGCATCCATGACCCCTACGATACCCGCCGCTTTGAGGCTGATGCCTTAAAGGCCATTGATGCCGTACTGGCCCGCCACCCCGTG
>CAZXTW010000520.1:2518-5097 GCA_964643525.1 uncultured Roseivirgaceae bacterium | reverse complement strand
ATAACCTAAGCCTGCGCGGCATGCCAGAAGCTAATGCCTATGCCGGCATCGCCATAGCACCAGGCCATCCGGCTTTCGCGCTCTTCGGGGCTGCTGCTCACCCAGCTGGGGTAAAGGCTCAGGCACTGGCCGGTGTGTTGCTGCCGGGCAATATATTGCACCGCGCCCTGTAGCAAAGGCTTGGTTATTGGGCTAAAATCAGGGTACTGGTGCAGCCGGGCCAGCAGGTTTACCGTGCTGCTCATGCCGTGGCTCAGGCTTAGGTTATAGCCGCGCAGGCCCGTTTCCTGTTGCAGTACGGTGGCCCATTTCAGGGCGCCATGGTCATGTTCGGCAAGCTGGTGCATGGCCTCAACAAAATAGTGAATATACTGCCTGTAATTGGCCTTAAGTGCCTCACTACTGGTGCACTGGTAGCGCTTAAAAAAATAAAAAGCATAGCCCAGGGCCCCATGTAAAAAATCAATATTACCCGCTGCCAGGTTGTTGCGCATCACACCAAACAAAAAGTCATCAAGGCTGCTAAACAGGGCGTCATTGTCAACCTCTACCAAATCATGTTGGGTCAGGTAGTCAAACGCCCAGCCGGCACCTGCTATGCCGGTACAGTAGGTGGGGTAATTATACCCCTGATTAATGCTGTCAATGGTTCTGGCCAACAGCGCTTCGCCTAATTCTGCAGGTGCATTGGTATTGGTAAAGCGGGCATACTCATAGCAGAATATTGCCAGGCCACTAAGCCCTGCTAATACCCCTATTTCATGCACATTGTGGTGCTGCCGGTCAATCACCTGATAAATCTCATCAAGCTTGGCCACCAATAAGCCTTCATTATTCATAGTTATACTGCTGGTAAATGTTAAAGCGCTCGGTTATAAGGATAAGGCTATCAAGGTAAAAGTAAGCAAACCGCCACAACTACTTGTGGCGGTTCAAATAAGTATTAGGCACAGGCACCTACTGAAAGGCAAGGGTCAGGTATGGTAATTGTCTGGCAGTAAGACAGCTCAATGGTATCGCGGGTGCAGCCATTTTCTCTGGTGCAGGCTACAGTAGCGCATTGCCATGTTCCGTTACCTCCGCAAGGGGCTATCTGGGTGCAGTTACCGCATGATGCTTCACCAACACAAGTACCAGTAAAGCCACCTGTAATGTTGTTTGTGTTCAGGTTAGCAATGACCTTTTTGTTAAGGCTTAATCCGTTTAACTTTTTCTTTTTCATGAAATATGGGTTTGGTTGAATTAATTGATAACCCCAAATTTACATAATTAATAGTTAAAAGCTTTAACTGATGATAGCTTTACTATGATGTTTGTTGAGCTGATGCCGGCCTCAGCCCTGGCTCAGGTAGCAGGTAAGCCACAGAACCCATAAAAAAGCCATTGCTTGTAGCAATGGCTTTTATCACTAAACAAGGTTTGCTGTAACCTGCTTTTTGGCAGGCTTACAGTACTTTAGTTTAATTAATAGGTAGAATAAAGAAATAGGTAGATAGAATTATAGCGTAGAATTTACTTTTGGTACATATGTTTTGTAATGGCTGCTGTATCATTTTAAACAGGGCAGCCTGCACATAGCCACCCCTTTATTTACCTATACCGGTGCCAACACCCCGGAACGGAGAAAAGGCCGAAAGTTTTTTTACTTTTTTTAAAAAAAGCCTACCCCAAGGTGGGGCAGGCTTTTTAGCACATGAATGCGTATTTAGCGTACTCCGCTAGTTGATTATTTTTTTATTGGAGCGGGTCTGCGTCGCAGTTAATATCACCTGCTTTTACGCCTATAAAATCTTCATTTAGCAGGGTGTCATTTAAAGGCGCGTAGGTGCTTTGCTGCGGGTAGGGTGGCGCAAAGGGGTTGGCCGGGTCAGGAAAAGTATAACTGGCCGGCACAAAGCGCCACGGCTGGGGCAGGGTGTTTACCGCAGAAATAATTTCGTTAAATAGCCGTGTTAAATCAGCATTGTTTACCACGCCAGAGCCGTCAACATCAGCCGCAACCAGCTTATAGGGCGTGGCAATGGGCACAGTGCCGTTCAGGTGGTTGGCCAGGGCAAAGTAGTCAAATATGTTAATGCCGTTGGTGCTGTTTACATTTTTGGCTGGGGTCAGGCTGTAGTTACCCTCTGTCAGGCCAGTAAATAAATAGGTGCCTGTGGCACCGGTAGTTTGGCTTTGTGGCGTTGTGCCGTCACTAACGGTTACTGTAGCCTGGCCAATGGGCAGGCCCAGGGGGGTGCGCAGCTGGCCGCCCAAATCATATTGGGCGGGGGCTGCCTTGAACTTAACCACAAAGCCGTCTCGCCCGCCGCCCTGAAAGGCGTTTTGCAGGCTGCTGCCCAGGGCATCAAAATTGGGGCTGCGCGTATCGCCTGCTACATAAATAAACCCGTCGTTGCTTATGGCCACGGTATTGGCGGCATCGTTGCTGGTAACATTGGTCAGGGCCGTGCTGTACAGCGTGTGCCACTCCAGCTCAAAGCTGCTGCCCCTGTCTTTAAACTGGGCCAGAAATACATCAAAGCCACCGGTATGGTTGCTTTTAAACGCGGGGCCACGCAGGGCTGGCTGGCTGGTTA
>CAZXTW010000520.1:0-2501 GCA_964643525.1 uncultured Roseivirgaceae bacterium | reverse complement strand
GGGCAAAGCCGGCCACCAGCACATTGTCAAAAGGGTCAATGGCCAGGTGGTAGGCGTTATCGCCCAATGAGCCGCCATAAGTGGCTTCAGCAGCCAGGGTGCCATCGGCCGGGTTTAGCTTCACCAAAAGGGCATCGCTGCCATCAATTACACTATAGGGATAAGGGTATACTGAAGCTGTGCCTGAGTTGTGGCCCACAAACACAGGCTGCCCTTTGCTGTTCAGCTCTACCTCCCAGCCAATTTCAGTGCCCTGGTTGCCATAGCGGGTGTGCCACAGCACATTGCCGTTGGTGCCGTTTAGCTTGGCCCCTACCAGGTCGCCCCCGCCAAAGGTACCGTAGCTGTTGCCGGGGGCGGCGGCCGTAATGTTGCCCGCCACCATGCCGGTAATGTAGGCATCGCCGGCAGCGTCAATGGCCACGCCCCAGCCCTGGTCAGTATTAACCGTGCCCACCTGGGCCGTCCATACCAGCTGGCCGGTATTGGTAAGCAGCTTGGCTGCAAACAGGTCTTTTGCGCCCGCGTTGCCATGGCTGGGGTTTTGCAGGGGCAGGGTGCCAGAGTTGGTGGTGCCACCCACCACCAGAAAGCCCTGGCCGGGGGCCACATCAAGGCCCTCGCCAGACTCATCAGCACCAGTACCTATATAAGTATGCCAAATTACAGCACCGGTGGCGCCATTCAGTTTTACCACAAAGGCATCTTCACCGCCGCTGTAGGGCCGCACGGGGGGCGGGCTGGTCATGCCAAAGTTGGCAAAGGTGGCCCCGGTCAGGTACACATTGTCGTTTTCATCAATGGCCAGGCGGCAGGCCACATCATCGGCCGGGCCGGTAATGATATGCCACCACAGCACGCTGTTGCCATTGGCCGCCAGGCGCGCCACAAACGTATTGTTGCCGCCGGGCGTGCCCAGGGTTTGCGGGGGCACTGCCGTAGCAAAGGGGAAGGTAAAGCCCCCCCTGGTGGCCCCGGTAATCACCACATCGCCATTGCTGGTGGTGGCCATATCCAACAGGTTTTCGTCATTGCCGCTGCCAAAAAAGGTGGCCCACTCACGTTGGGGCAACTGCCTGCCGTGCAGCGTAGCGCTTGCCAACAGCAGGCATGCCATGGCCACCAGGGTGGCGGGCCAGCCCGGCAGGCTTGGTTTTAGGTATGTCATGGTTGTGTACAGGTTTGGGTTATTGCTGGGGGTCGGCATCTTCATTGACATCGCCCACCTTTACGCCAATAAAATCCTGCCCCACCAGGTCGGTGCTTAGCGCGCTGTAGGTATTGGCTTCAGGAAATGCCTCGCCCAGCGGGCTGGCAGGGTTGGTAAAAGTGTAGCTGGCGGCTACAAAGCGCCAGGCCTGGGGCAGGGTGCTGGCCCTGAAGGTTACATAGTCAAGCAGCAGGGCTGCATCAGCACTGTTTACTGTGCCAGACTGGTTAACATCTGCCGCAATAATTTTATAGGGCGTATTAAGCAGCACCGCATTGTTCACGTGGTTTAGCAAATCAATGTAGTCAAACACATTCAGTCCATTGCGGTTAAACACAGCTTTGCCTGGGGTAGCGGTGTAGTTGGCACTGGGCAGGTTGTTCAACGCGTAGCTGCCCCCCGCCCCGGTAGTGGCTGTTTGTGTGGTGGTGCCGTCACTTAAAGTCAGGGTTACGGTGGCCACCGGCAGCCCGGCCGTGTTGCGTATGGTGCCTGCAATTGAGCCTGCGGGCGGGGCAGCCACAAACTGCCAGAAATCAGCATTAAAGCTGTTAAAGCCACCGGCAATGTAGGCCGTATCATTCAGGGTGGCTACTACTGCATTGGCTACTCCATCGGGGTTATTGGGCATGTCGGTGCTGGTGCCCCAGCTGTCAGTAGCAGGGTTGTAAGCATAAAAGTCTTTATAAAACCCAGCCTGAAAGGGCTGCCAGCCGCTGCCTACAAAGCCTTTGCCGGCCAGGGCAAAGCCAATGGCCCCAAAGCGTTCGGGCCCGGTAAAACTGGCTGCTGCCGTCCACTGGTCGGTGGTGGGGTCATACGCCCAGTTATCGCGAAAATCACTGCCGCCGCTGCCCACGCCTGTGGTTACGTACCCCTTGCCGTTTATGGCAAAGCCGGTGGCCCACACCCGCGCGGGGCCGGGCAGGGGGCTTACGGCACTCCAGCCGTTGGCTATAGGGTCATACGCCCAAAACTCATTGGTTTGGGCATTGCCGGCCACATCGGTGGCCCCGGTGCCAACAAAGCCCAACCCGTTTATGGCAAAGGCTACGGCACCCCAGCGGGCAGTCCCCGGAAATGAAGCCACCTCAAACCAAAAGTCAAGGCCGCTGTCATAAAACCACAGGTCATTCAGCAGGGTAATGGTATTGGTGCTTTTATTATGAGCAAAACCAATGAAAAAATTCAAAGAAATTACTGACTTTTTAGAAAGAATAGTAGAATTATTATCTATCCCAATCTCAATTGGAATATCAAGTATTTATGGTTTTAAAAATCTAAAGAGATT